>DATFAJ010000538.1:0-5428 GCA_035254745.1 Candidatus Methylomirabilota bacterium
GCCGCGACTAGCTGGGGCCCCTCACCCTGCCCTCTCCCCTCGGAGGGGAGAGGGTGGGCGTGGGCTACTTGCCCTCGAGGGCGGCGAGGGGGGCGTAGTCTCCGGTCGAGCCGTGGCCGCCCGCGAACTTCACGGGCGCGATGCCGGCCTTCTTCACGCCCGCGACCAGCGCAGCGAGGCCGGGGTTGAGCTTGTCGGGCAGCGGGCCGCCGGGGCTCCAGATGTCGGTGACGAAGCCGACCTTCGCGTCGGGGACGTAGCCGATCAGCAGGCCCTGCGCGTGCGGGTTGGGCTCGATCGCGTAGACAGCCACCTCGCGCGCGCTGTCGATGATCGCGTACTTCTCGGCGACCTCGACGATCGGGGTGCGGGAGAGATCCTGCGGCGAGAGGTCCGGGTTGCGGGTGTAGGGCGCGGCCAGCACGCGCCGGTAGTGCTCGGTGGTGCCCTTGCCCACCACGATCGTGGCCCCCGCGCTCGCGTAGGCGCGGATGCCGCCCGCGTGGTCCATGTGGTGATGGGTGAGCACGAGGTACTTCACCGGCTTGCCGAGGTACTTCGCGCGGAGCGCACTGAGCGTCCAGTTCGACTGCCAGTCGGAGACCGGGGCGTCGAACACGACGAGCGAGTCCTTCATCACCACGACCAGGCTGTTGTGCGAGCCGCCCACCACGTGCTGGACGCCGGGGCCGAGCTCCACCAGGCGCAGGCTCGGGGTGGCCCGGCGGTCGAAGCTCGGCGCGTCCGAGTCGAGGTAGACGCCGATGAACTGGCGCCGGATGACCCACTGGTACGGCACGTTGCGCGTGGCGGGCCCGGACGCGCCGTCGCGGTAGGCGGCGGGGATCGCCAGGCGATCCACCGGAACCGGCGCGTTGATCTTGACCTCGGTGACCTTGGCGTCCACCACGGTGCGCCCGTTCAGCTCGTACTTCTGCGACATCGCGACGCGCACCCCGTTCACGGTCTGCCAGTCCGCCAGCACCAGGTCGTACGTGACGTCGCCCCAGATGTTGTCGTAGTCGAGCGTGCGCACGCGCGCGGGGAGGCCGGTCGCCCGGTCGAACATCACGGTGAAGGTCTGGCTCGCGGCCTGATAGGTCACCGCCGGGTAGCGGTTGCCGCCCACCGTGACGTCCCGGGCGGGCGCGACGCGGTCGGGGCTCCTCGACATCTCGAGCAGGAGCAGCGGCGAGGTGCGGAGCAGCTCCCGCTGGGCCGCGGCGAGCCGCAGGCCCGACATGGTGTGCGCGGGCGGGTTCGACTCGAGGCTCTGCCTGGTGCGCGCGCTGCTGTCGATGCCCGCGACGTAGCCGGCCTCGGCGGTGACGACCTCGCTGAACGTGAACGTCCACGGGCCGGGGTACTCGAACTTGCGGACCCAGTCGAGCCGGCTCGCGCCCGCGGCCACGTCGGTGACCATGTCGAGCGTCGACTCGTTGGTGAAGCGCATCTCGCCGCCGGCCACCGCCGACTGCTCGGGCTCCCAGTAGCGCACGGTCGCCTTCTGGGAGATGGTCTTGACCGCGGTCAGCGCATCGGCGCCGCCCTGGGCCTGGACGCCCTGCGCCACGAGGTCCCGGCCTCCGCCCGACATCGAGGCGCAGGCCGCCCCGATGAGCGCGATGACCAGCGAAACGGCGAGCGTCGTTGCGGCACGCTTCGTCTTCATGTGGGTGTCCCCTCCGGGGGTGGTCGGTTGCGGCCCAGTATAGCCGAGGCCATGCCGAGGGCGCGCTCATGGGATAGGATAGGCAGCCGACAGCCGGCGCGAGGGTATACCGAGCGGAAGGTGCCATGGCACGGGTCGGGTTCTGGCCGAGGGGGGCCGCCCGCGTCATCGACCAGCGAAGGAGAGGCTCATGGGCGAGCGAGAGCTGACGTACGGTGAGGCGGTCAAGGAAGCCATCGCCGAGGAGATGCGGCGCGATCCGCGGGTCTTCCTCATCGGGGAGGACGTGGCGGAGGCCGGGCATCCCTTCAAGACCCTGGTCGGGCTGGTGCAGGAGTTCGGCACCGAGCGCGTCGTCGACACCCCGATCTCGGAGCCGGGCTACGCCGGCATCGGCGTCGGGGCCGCGATGACCGGCATGCGGCCGATCGTGGACGTCATGTTCGGCGACTTCATCACCCTGACCATGGACCAGATGGTCAACCAGGCCGCCAAGGCGCACTACATGTCGGGCGGCAAGATCAAGGTGCCGATCGTCTTCCGCACCACGCTCGGGGCCACGCGCCGCTCGGCCGCCCAGCACTCGCAGTCGCTCCACGCCTGGGTGAGCCACGTGCCCGGCCTCAAGGTGGCGCTGCCCTCGGGGCCCTACGAGGCCAAGGGGCTCATGAAGACCGCCATCCGCGACGACAGCCCGGTGGTCATCTTCGAGGACAAGATGATGTACCGGGTGAAGGGGCCGGTGCCCGAGGGCGACTACACGATCCCGTTCGGGGTCGCGGAGGTGAAGCGCGCGGGCAAGGACATCACGATCGTCGCCACCAGCAGCATGGTGGGCGTGGCGCTCGGCGCGGCGAAGCTATTGGAAGACGCGGGCATCAGCGCGGAGGTGATCGATCCGCGCACCACGTGGCCGCTCGACAAGCAGGCCCTGATCGACTCGGCCAAGAAGACCTCGCGCGCGCTGGTGGTGGACGAGGGCTACGAGCGCTACGGCGTCACCGCCGAGATGGCCTCGGTCATCGCGGAGGGCGCCTTCTACTACCTGGACGCGCCGGTCAAGCGCATGGGCGCCATGGACGTCCCGGTGCCGTTCTCGCCGGTGCTCGAGGACCTCACGGTGCCGTCCGAGCAGACCGTGTTCGAAGCCGCCCGCGCCCTATGCCGCAAGTAACGGGCTGACGATGGCCACCAACGTCATCATGCCCGCGCTGGAGCTGGCGCAGGAGACCGGCAAGGTCGTGCGCTGGATCAAGGCGCCGGGCGACACGGTGCGGAAGGGCGAGCCCATCGTCGAGATCGAGACCGACAAGGTCACGGTCGAGATCGAGGCTCCCGCCGCCGGAGTGCTGCGCGACGTCACGGCCCAGGAGGGCGACGTCGTCCCGGTGGGCCACACCATCGCCATCATCGCCGCCCCCGGCGAAGCCCCGTCCACCCTCTCCCCCCCGGGGAGAGGGCAGGGTGAGGGGGCCGGGGTCGAAGTGCCGCCCGGCGACACGCGCGTGAAGGCCTCCCCACTCGCCCGCCGCATCGCCGAGGAGCACGGCGTCGACCACGCGCGCGTGAAGACCGCGAGCGGCAAGATCGAGAAGGCCGACGTGCTCGCGTACGTCGAGAGCCGCAAGACGGTGGCGGCGCCCACGAACGGCTCCGCGGGGCGGCTCGTGGCCGCGTCGCCCAAGGCGCGGCGGCTCGCGGCCGAGCGTGGGGTCGATCTGCGGTCGGTGCGGGGCTCGGGGCCGGGCGGGGCGGTGATCGCGGTGGACGTGTCGGCCGCGCCGGTCGCCGCTCCAGCACCCCTCACCACCCCACCCCTCACCCTGCCCTCTCCCCAGAGGGGAGAGGGAGAGGTGGGGACGGTGTGGCGGATCATGGCGGAGCGGATGACCGCGTCGTGGACCACGGCGCCGCACTTCTACCTGGTGCGCGAGGTCAACGTGACGCGGCTCGTGGCGTGGCTCGCGCAGGCGCGGAAGCAGACCGGCGCCCACGTCACGTACACCGACCTGCTCGTGAAGCTGGTGGCGGCCACGCTCGCGCGGCACCCGCGGGTGGCGGTCTCCTGGAAGGACGGCCGGCTCGAGCGGCACGCCGACGTCAACATCGGCCTGGCGGTCGCCCTCGACGACGGCCTCGTGGTGCCGGTGCTCCACCGGGCGGACACGCTCGGGCTCAAGGAGATCGCCGCGCGGCGCGAGGACCTGGTGTCGCGCGCCCAGGCCGGCAAGCTGCGCCCGGCCGACATCCAGGGCGGCGTGTTCACCATCAGCAACCTCGGCATGTACGGGGTGGACGCCTTCAACGCGATCGTCAACCCGCCGCAGGCCGCCATCCTCGCGGTGGGCCGCATCGCCGATCGGGTCGTCCCGGTCGACGGCCGGCCGGCCGTGCAGCCGACCATGGTGCTCACGCTCTCGTGCGACCACCGCGCCGTCGACGGCGCCCGCGGCGCCCAGTTCCTGGGCGCGCTCGCGGACCTCGTCGAGGAGCCGCTGGCGCTGCTGGTCTGAGGACGATCCGCTCATGGCATTCACCGACCGCTACGGCTTGACCGTCACCACCGATTCGCCCGTCGCCTTCGACCGCTTCCAGGAGGGCATGGATCACCTGCTGGCCTACGGCCCCGCCGGCGAGGAGCGGATGGCCGAGGCGCTCCAGGCCGATCCGGGCCTGGCGGTCGCGCACGCGGGCCTCGCGCTGATGGCGCTGGTGCAGGGCGACGCGGCCACCGCGCGCGACGCGATGGCCCGCGCGCGCGAGACGGTAGGCGGCGCCACCCGGCGCGAGCGGCAGCACGTGGAGGCGCTCTCCGCCTTCGTGGGCGGCGAGGGCGCGCGCGGCTTCGCGCTGGCCGACGAGCACGTGGCAGACTTTCCGCGCGACGCGGTGCTGGTGAACCAGGTGAGCAGCGCCATCGCCCTGGCCGGGGCCGCCGATCGCGAGGAGTACCGGGTGGCCTTCATGGAGCGGCTCCGCCCCGCGTACGGCGACGACTGGTGGTACCAGTCCGCGCTCGCGTTCACCTACCACGAGGTGGACCGGTTCGAGGAGTCGCGGCGCCTCTCGGAGGCGTCACTACGACAGTACCCACGTAACGCGCACGCCTCGCACAACCTGGCCCACATCGCGTTCGAGACCCTCGACATCGAGGCGGGCGCGGCCTTCCTCGACGAGTGGATGGCGGGCTACGACCGGCGCGCGTCGTTCCACTGCCACCTCGCCTGGCACCAGGCGATGTTCGCGCTGCACGAGGGCCGGTACGCGAAGGCCCTCGACATCTTCGAGCGCGACATCCTGCGCGCGGGCAACCCGCGCTCGGCCATGACCGACGGCACCGCGCTGCTCTGGCGGGTGAAGCTCGACGGCGCGAGCGAGCAGCCGCTGCCCTGGCGCTCGCTGGCCGACCTGGCCGCGAAGGTCTCGCGTCCCGGCTTCCTGTTCGGCGAGGTGCACGCCGCCTTCGCGTACGCCGCGTGCGGGGACGAGGCGGCGCTGGCCCGGATGATGGACGGCCTGCGGGCGCTGGGCGCGAAGGGCCACCCGATCGCGGCCAGCCTCGTGCTGCCGCTGGTGCAGGGGACGGCCGCGTTCGCGGCGGGCGACCACGCGGGGGCGCTGCGCCACTTCGAGCCGGTCGAGGCCGAGCTGCACCGCATCGGCGGCAGCCACGCGCAGTGGGAGATCTACGAGGAGACCATGGTGCAGTGCTACCTGGCGCTCGAGCGTTACGACGACGCCACCCGGCTCCTTCGC
>DATFAJ010000539.1:0-3538 GCA_035254745.1 Candidatus Methylomirabilota bacterium
GAAGCGGGCCAGCATCTGGTCGTAGCGCCCACCACCCACCAGCGGGGCCCCCAGCCCGGTCACATAGGCCTCGAAGTGTACGCCCGAATAGTAGTCGAAGCCCCGGACTTCGCCCAGGTCGAGGAGGACCGAGTCGGCCAGGCCGTACGCGCGGAGCAGGCGGTAGACCTCGGCCAGGTTCGCCAGCGCCGCCTCCGACCGCGCGTTCTTCACCAGCCGCTCCGCGCGCTCGAGCACGTCGCCGCGGCCGTAGAGGGTCGGCAGCGCCAGCAGCAGCTCGGTCACCGCGGCGGGGGCGGCCAGGTCGCCCACCAGGCGCTCCAGCGCCGAGAGGTCCTTGCGCCCCAGGGCGTCGCGCAGCTCCCGGGCCGCGCCGGGCTCGACCGCCAGATCCTCCAGGATCCCGCGGAAGAAGTCGGCCTGGCCCACGTCGATCTGGAATCGCTCGAGCCCGAGCGCGCGCAGGCCTTCCACCGTCATCGCGATCATCTCGGCGTCGCCCTCGGGGTTCGGCAGCCCGATCAGCTCCACCCCCGCCTGGTAGAACTCGCGGTAGCGGCCCACGTGCGGCTCGTCGTAGCGGAACACGTTGGTGACGTAGTGCAGCCGCAGGGGCTTGGGCTCCTCGCGCATGCGGGTGGCCACGATGCGCGCGATCTGCGGGGTCACGTCGGCGCGCAGGGCGAGGAGCCGACCGCTCTCGCGGTCCACCATCTTGAACATCCGCTCCTGCAGCTCGTGGTCGGTGCCGTGGGAGAGGACGTCGAAGTACTCGTACGCGCTCGTCACCACCTCCCGGTAGCCCCAGCGCCGGAAGACCTCGAACAGCCGCTCCTCGACCGCGCGCTTGCGCGCGGCCTCGTCCGGCAGGTAGATCTTGGCGCCCTTGGGCAGCTGGGTCGGCTGGCTCTTGCGGGGCAGGCTCACGGCAGGGCCCCTCAGGCGACGGCGCCGTCGGCCAGGTGGATCAGCGAGTTCATCCGGTGCAGCGTCGTCCAGTCGTCCCGGAACTCGAGCTCCGAGATCCCGGTGGACGAGAGCTGGAAGGACCAGAGCCGGTCCGGCCCGAGCCCGAGGGCCTCGAGGATCAGGAGGCGGCCGGTGATCCCGTGGGAGACGAGGCAGATGGTCTGCCCGGTGTGCGCCGCGCGCAGGGCCTCCAGACCCGCGAGCGCCCGCGCCCGCACCGCCGCGAGGGTCTCGGCCCCCGCCCAGGCCGCCTCGTGGGGGGTCTCCGCCCAGGTCCGGTGAGCCTCGGGGAAGCGCTCCCGCACCTCGTCGCGCGTGAGACCCTCCCAGTCGCCGAACCCCATCTCCCGGAAGGCCTCCGACTCCTGCACCGCGAGCCGGTGCGGGGCCGCGATGATCGCGGCGGTGTCGCGGGCGCGCGCGAGCGGGCTCGACCAGACCGCGTCGATCCGGGTGGCCGCGAGCAGGCGCGCGGCCGACTCCGCCTGCTCCCGGCCGGTGGCCGACAGCGGGACGTCCCGCCAGCCCTGGAAGCGCCGCTCCCGGTTCCAGTCGGTCTCCGCGTGACGCAGCAGCAGGATGCGCATGGCGGTCAGCGCTCGGCGAACACCTTCTGGGCCGCGCGCACGCCGGCGCCGAAGTCGACCGGCTGCCCCAGCTCGTGCAGGACCTGCTCGAGCGCGGCCAGGGCGGTGATCACGTCGAAGTCGGCCACGTAGCCCATGTGGCCGAGCCGGAAGACCTTGCCCTTCATCTCCCCCTGCCCGCCCGCGATCGTGATGTTGTGCGAGGTCGAGTAGGTCGAGAGCACCGCCTCGCTGTCGAGGCCGCGCGGCGCCACCACCGCGGTGAGCGCGGGGCTCGGCTGGGTCTTGGCGAACAGCTCGAGGCCCAGGGCCTCGCAGCCCGAGCGGGTGGCCCGCGCGAGGCGCTCGTGGCGGCGGAACACCGCCGGGAGCCCCTCGGCCTCGAGCATCTTGAGGACCTCGCGCAGTCCCACGAAGATGGAGACGGCGGGGGTGAAGCGGCATTCGTTCCGCGCGACGAATTTCCGCTCGGTGGCGATGTCGAAGTAGTACTTGGGCAGCCGCGAGGCCTTCACGTGGCCCCACGCCTTGTCCGAGAGCGCGCAGAAGGAGAGACCGGGCGGCAGCATCAGCCCCTTCTGGGAGCCGGACACCACGAGGTCCACGCCCCACTCGTCCATGCGCAGGTCGGCGATGCCGAGGCTCGACACCGCGTCGACCACCAGGATCGCGCCGGTGGCGCGGGTGACCGCGGCGATGCCCTTCACGTCGTGGAGCACGCCGGTGGACGACTCGCTGTGCTGCATCAGCACCGCCTTCGCCTCGGGGTGCAGGCGCAGCGCCCGCTCGAAGGTCTCGGCGGGGACGGTCTGGCCGAAGGGCGCCTCGAGCGGGACCACGGTCACCCCGTGGGTGCGGCAGATCTCCTCCCAGCGCTCGCCGAACTTGCCCGCGCGCAGCACCAGGACCGTATCCCCGGCCGACAGGGTGTTGACCACCGCGGCCTCCATCGCCCCGGTGCCCGACGACGTGAACGGGATGACGTCCTGGCTCGTCTGGAAGAGCCGCTTGAGCCCCGCCCGGACCTCGATGAACAGCGCCTCGTACTCCGGCGTCCGGTGGTGGATCATCGGCTGGGCCATGGCCAGCAGGACGTTCGAGGGCACCGGGGTCGGGCCCGGCGCCATCAGGTAGTACTTCTTCATCGCAAGCTCCTTGGGGGCAGGCTCCTCGTGGGTCAGGTTGACCCGACCACGGTATCAGAACCTTGCGATGCCTTGCAATGAGACGCCCGCTTGTGAACGGGCGAACGAGGCGGCCGGGGCCCGGGACGCCGGGCGCGGCTAAGCCTGGGACCGTGGAGCGGGGCGCGGGCGCGAGCGGCCGAGCGCGGTGACGAAGAGGGCGTCCCGACCGGCGGCGCGGGGCGAGAAGAACTCCACCACCGCCCGATCGTAGAAGGTGAGCCCGCTCGCCCCGAAGCCCTGGGCGTACGCGCCCAGGTAGAGCCGGCCGCCGATCAGGCCCGCCTCGAGATTCGCCAGGCGGTAGCCCCGGTTGCCCCAGCGCTCGAGGACGCGGGCGAGATCGCCCAGGAAGAACACGGTCGCGCTCGACGTCCCGCCCAGCGCCTGCTCGAGGCAGAGGAACGCGGAGGCCTGCCGCACGTCTCCGGCCCGGAGCCGCGACAGCGCGCGGCCGTCGCGATCGTAGACATAGCTGCCCGGCTCGAGGCCGGTCACCGCGTGGACGTTGACGTAGAGGTCGACCAGGCCATCCGGCACGTCCATCGGGATCGCGGCCGTCGCGTGCGCGAGGGCGCGGCCCAGCGCGGCCTCGGATATCGCGGCCCCCGAGAACTCCCGCGTGGACCCGCGCCGGCCGATGGTCTCCCCCAGAGCACGACTCGGGGTCAGGTCTTGCATTACGACATTGTCGGAATGTAAGACCTGACCCCCGGCCTCGCGCCAGTCGGTGACCTCTGGCTCGGAGTCGAGGGAGGAGTCGTCGTAGGCCTGGCGCAGCAGCGGGTAGTCGACCTC
>DATFAJ010000540.1:0-5769 GCA_035254745.1 Candidatus Methylomirabilota bacterium
CTCTCGATCACGTCATCCGCCACGGTAGCAGCGAGGACAGCGCAGTAAGGGGGTAGTTACGGCCTTTCTTAGACTCTTAGATCATCGCGTCGACCGCATCGGGTCGGTCCGGTCTACCATCCGCGGGACGTCCACCACGACGTAGCCGCGCCCGCTCAGGCACTCCACGGCCTTCTGACCCTTGTACGCGTCCGCGTAGCCCTTGAAGGGGACAAGATATGAGTCGGCTGACAGCTCCATCTTGTCCGCGCGGCACTCACGCCACTCCGTGAGCACGGTGTCCAACGTCCGGTCGGTCGGACTCGAGATGGTCACATACGCCGTGGTGACCCGATAGCCTCGCGCCACGGCACAGGCCGCATAGCGGAGATCGGCTGACGGGAGCGGCTCATCCTGACCTTTGGTTGCTCGCGTCCACCGCTCGCACTCCGCGTCGTCCTGACGGATCTGTTCGACGGGCTGTCCTCGGAGCGGTGTGACCTTCGCCTCTCGGCCCAGGGAGGAAAGGCCTGGGCCACTGGCACAGCCAGTCAGCAAGACAACGAACGCAATCCGAGCAAGGATGGACATAGGTTCCTCCTGGGGCCTCAGGGTCGGTCCCTCTTTAGGATGACGTGTCCGGGCATTTCTCACCTAGGCCTCGTGTGCTTACACGGTAAGCGACGGCGAGCAGGAGCGCTGACGGGCCTCGTCAGCCGGTTCGAGGGCGGCGGTCCGCAGCGGGTCAGCCGGTGGGACCAGGGTCATGGCGTGGGTCCAGGGCAGGGTGCGGCCACCTCAGCCAGGTGCTTGAGCCGCAGGCCGCAACGGGCACACACAGCGATGTAGGGGGCGGGGACTGAGAAGGAGAGGGTGTGGGTGGGTAGGGAGAGCGTCATACCGCCGGCCCCGCGACCAATCGACCACGAATGGGGAGGCGGAAGTGGGGTTCCAACGGACTACCAGTCCCCCACGGGCGTCGAGCGTACCACGCGCGGCCGCACCCGCCCGAAGTCGTGCGATAGTAGTTGCCATGCGCCTCGTCCTCATGCGCCACGCCGAGGCCGGCGACGCGGATCCGGCCCGCTGGCCGGGCGACCGGGAGCGGCCGCTGACCGACGCGGGCCGACGTGAGCACGCCGGGGTGGCCGCCGCGCTCCGGCGCATGGGCGTGGCCTTCGATCGCATCCTCACCAGCCCCCTCGCGCGCGCCCGCGAGACCGCCGACATCACGTCCCGCGCCTACGGAGGTCTGCCGGCGCCGGAGCCGAGCGAGCTGCTCGGGGACCGCGCCGAGCCGGCCCGCACCCTGGCCGGCCTCGCCACGATCGAGGCGGAGAGCGTCCTCTGCGTGGGACACGAGCCCACGCTCTCGCGCCTGGCCGGGCTCCTGATCAGTCGCGACGGGTCGGCCCGGGTCGAGATGCGCAAGAGCGGGGTCGCGGTGATCGACTGTCCGGGCCCGGTGGGATCCGGGCGGGGCACGCTGCAGCTGCACCTGCGGCCCGCGGAGATCGTCCCCCTGGCCGACGGCCCGGCGGCCGGCTTCGCGCCACCCTCTCCCGAGCTGTTCCTGGGCACGCTGACCGCGTACCAGCGCAGTGCCGCGCTCCGCGGGGCCCTCGACCTGGACCTGTTCACCGCAATCGGGGCGGGCCGCGAGACCGCGGCCACCCTGGCCGGGCGCTGCCGCGCCTCGGAGCGCGGAACCCGCGTGCTCTGCGACTACCTCACCGTGGCCGGGCTGCTCGCGAAGGATGGCGACCGCTACGCGCTGACCGCCGACTCGGCGGCCTTTCTCGATCGAGGCTCGCCGTCCTGCGTGGCCTCCGCGGCCGACTTCATCTACGCGCCCGAGATCCGGGCCGCGTTCGCCGATGTGGCCCTCGCGGTCCGGCGGGGCGGCACCGTGCTGCCGGACGCGGGCACCGTGGCGCCGGAGCATCCGGTGTGGGTGCGGTTCGCCCGCGCCATGGCCCCGCTGATGCGGGGCGCGGCCCGTGCGGTGGTGGAGACGGTCGAGGTGGACGAGGCGCGCCCGCTCCGGATCCTCGACGTGGCGGCCGGCCACGGCATGTTCGGGATCGCCTTCGCGACGCGGTATCCGCGCGCGGAGGTCACCGGGCTCGACTGGCCGGACGTGCTCGAGGTGGCGCGCGAGGCCGCGCGGGCCGCCTCGGTCGAGGGCCGCTACCGCACGATCCCGGGCAGCGCGTTCGACGCGGACCTGGGCGGGCCCTACGACCTGATTCTGATTCCCAACTTCCTGCACCACTTCGACCCGCCGACCTGCGAGGGGCTCCTCGCGCGGGCGCGGGCGGCGCTCGCGCCCGGCGGCCGCGCGGTGACGGTGGAGTTCGTGCCCGACGAGAGGCGGCTGTCGCCGCCGCCCGCCGCCATGTTCGCCCTCGTGATGCTGTGCACGACGCCGGCCGGAGACGTCTACACCTTCGCCGAGCTCGACACCATGTTCCGCCGCGCCGGGTTCGCGTCGAGCGTGCTGCGCGCTCCCGCCCCGGGCGGCCCCCAGGTCATCATCTCCGAGCGTTGAGGAGGCTCCCATGAAGCATCGGATCGCGGTCATCCCCGGCGATGGCATCGGCAAGGAGGTCCTGCCCGAAGGGATCCGGGTGCTCGAGGCGGCCGGTCGCCGCTTCGGCGTCGAGTTCGAGTGGACCCACTTCGACTGGAGCTGCGAGGTCTACGCGCGCAGCGGCCGCATGATGCCCGAGGACGGGCTCGAGCAGCTGCGCCGCTTCGAGGCCATCTACCTCGGCGCGGTGGGCTTCCCCGGCGTGCCCGATCACGTCTCGCTCTGGGGGCTGCTCATCCCGATCCGCCGCGAGTTCCAGCAGTACGTGAACCTGCGCCCGGTGCGCCTGCTGCGCGGGGTGCGCTCACCCCTGGCCGGGCGCGGGCCGGCCGACATCGACATGCTGATCGTGCGCGAGAACAACGAGGGCGAGTACTCGGAGATCGGTGGGCGGCTCTACCGGGACACCCCCCACGAGCTGGCCGTCCAGCAGGCGGTGTTCACGCGGCGCGGCTGCGACCGGGTGATCCGCTACGCCTTCGAGCTGGCCCGGAAGCGTCCGCGGCGCCACGTGACCTCCGCCACCAAGTCCAACGGGATCATCCACAGCATGCCGTACTGGGACGAGCGCTTCGCGGCCATGGCCAAGCAGTACCCGGACGTCAAGACCAGTCAGTACCACATCGACATCCTGACCGCCCACTTCGTGCAGCACCCCGACTGGTTCGACGTGGTGGTGGCCTCGAACCTCTTCGGCGACATCCTCTCGGACCTGGGGCCGGCCATCGCGGGCTCGATCGGCATCGCGCCGGGCGGCAACATCAACCCCGAGAAGGAGCACCCGTCGATGTTCGAGCCGGTGCACGGCTCGGCTCCCGATATCGCGGGCAAGGGGATCGCGAACCCGATCGCCCAGATCTGGACCGGCGCCATGATGCTCGACCACCTGGGGCATCCCGAGGCGGCCCGCGCGGTCGTGGACGCGATCGAGCGCTACGTCGAGGCGGGCAAGGGTCTCACCCGCGATCTGGGCGGCACCGCGACCACCACCGAGGTAGGCAAGGCCCTCGCGGGCATGTTCTAGCCGCCGGGCCCGCCGGCCCCGCGGGGCGCCCCGCGGCTAGCCTTTGACTGCGCCGGCGGTGAGGCCCGAGACGTAGTAGTCGAGGAACAGCACGTAGATGATCACGATCGGGATGCTCGCGATCAGCGCCCCCGCCATCAGCGAGCCCCAGAAGTAGATGTCGCCCCGGATGAGGTCCGAGGTGACGCCGACCACCGCGGTCTTGTGCGCGGACTGCGAGATGAACGTCAGGGCGTAGGTGAACTCGTTCCAGCACAGCGTGAAGCTGAACAGCACCGCGCAGATGATCCCGGGCACCGCCATCGGCAGCACGACCTTCCGGAGGGTCTGCATGCGGGTGGCTCCGTCCACCAGGGCGCACTCCTCCACCTCGCGGGGGATCGTCCGGAAATAGCCCATCAGCAGCCACGTGCAGAACGGGACGAGGAAGGTCGGGTAGGTGACCATCAGGGAGGTGATCGAGTCGGCGAGGCCGAGCCAGACCACCACCTGGGACAGCGGCAGGAAGAGCAGGGTCGGCGGCACCAGGTAGGTGATGAACACCGCGGTCCCGAAGGAGCCCGCGCCCCGGAAGCGCAGCCGGGCCAGGCTGTAGCCGGCCAGGATCGAGATCACCACCGACACCGTCGTCGCGACCACCGCGACCAGCAGGCTGTTCTTCATCCAGGTGACGAAGTCGGTCTTCTCGAAGAGCAGGGCGTAGTGATCCAGGATCGCCCCGCTCTGGATCCAGAAGGGGATCGACTTGAGGTTGTAGAGCTCCGCGTTCGACTTGAAGGACGTCACCAGCATGAAGTAGAACGGGAAGAGCACGAAGAACATGTACGGCGCGAGGTTCGCGTAGGCGAAGACGTTCGAGCGGATGCGGGCCCCGCGGCTCCGGACGCCGACCATGGCTACTCCTTCCGCACGTAGCGCAGCTGGAAGAAGACCACCAGGGCCAGCAGCGGGAAGATGAACAGCGAGATCGCGGCCCCCTGGCCGAGGTTGCCGCCGGAGAGGCCGACCTGGTACGCGAGGGTGGCGAAGAGATGGGTCGTGTTGATCGGCCCCCCGCGGGTCAGCACCTGCACGATGTTGAAGTCCCCGAAGGTGAAGATGGTCGAGAAGAGGATGACCACCGCGAGGACCGGCTTGATCAGTGGCAGCGTCACGTGCCAGAAGCGCCCCCACGAGCCGGCCCCGTCGACCTCGGCGGCCTCGAGGAACTCGCGGGGCACCGCCATGAGGCCGGCGAGCACCGTGATGGCGAAGAAGGGGAGCCCACGCCACACGTTGACCACGATCACCGCGGCCATCGCGTAGGTCGACTGCCCGAGCCAGTTGGGGCCGGGCGCGCTGATCAGGTGCAGGTGGATCGCGGTCCAGTTGACGACGCTGTAGAGCGAATCGAACATCCACAGCCAGGCCAGCGTCGAGAGCGCGGTGGGAATCACGAAGGGCAGCAGCACGACCCCCCGGATGAGCCGCTTGAACCTGAGATTGCGGGAGAGGAGCATCGCGAGCCACACGCCCAGGACCACCTTGAGCGAGAGCGCGATACCGGTGAAGACGAACGAGTTCTGCACGGTCTGGCGGAAGGTCTCGTTGGCCAGGATGTCGCGGTAGTTCTGCAGCCCGACCCACCCGCCCGGGGAGCCGACCCAGTAGTCGGAGAGGCTGAAGTATATCGCCATCCCGAACGGGAAGGCGACAAGGGTGGTGAGCAGGACGATCGCCGGCACGATGAGGCCGTAGCCGAAGACGTGCTCCTGCTCCCACCACTCGCGGAGACGCGAGAGGCGGCCGGGGCCCGGGACCCCGACCACCTCCAGGACGCGCGGCCCGACCGCCACGGCTAGCCCACCTTCAGCTGCCCCTTGACCGCGAGCGCCACCTGCTCCTGGGCCCAGTCCATGGCGCGCTTCGCCGGCATGCCGTTGACCGCCTTGGCGATCATGTCGGCCATGATGTAGTTGTCGTCGATGCGCTGCACCGCCTCGTTCGGCTTGGCCGGCCAGCCGCGCGGGTGGGCGTAGTCGGCCTCCTTGGGAAGCATGGCGAACTTCGGGTTCCGCGCCCAGATCGGATGATCGGCCAGATTCTTGAGCGGCGGATGGTTGAACGCGTTGGACGCGACGATCCAGGCGTCGAAGTTCTGCTTCTGGAAGAGGTAGGCGATGAACTCCTTGGC
>DATFAJ010000541.1:0-8264 GCA_035254745.1 Candidatus Methylomirabilota bacterium
AACTGCCCGGCGTTGGACACGAGGGTGTAGCCCAGGACCAGCGCGGCAACCGATCCGCACCCGAGGACCAACCGCTGCCGGCCGCGACTCGCCACGCTCGCCCTCCTGGCTCGAAGCATAACCACCTGCTCGGTGCCCGGAGCATCCGCCGTTTGCCTCATTTTCCTCCACGGCCGCGGTGTCGGTCGCCCGCACCGCGTTGCCGCCGCGCCCGGCCCCCCGGTGGTGCAGGCCCTCCTCGGCCCCTGGCCCGCTCCGGCGGCCCCGCGTCACCCGGCCTCGCCGCCTCCCGGCCCCGAGCCGGCACCACCTGGATCCGCGCAGCGAGGGAGCTCCCGGCTCCGTGGCGCCTGTCTGCGGTGGAGTGCGCTCGAGCTGGGGCGCCCGTGCCCGGGGTGGGGAGCCAGCGCCCCGACCCGGAGGCCGCCAGCAGCCAGGATCGCCGCAGATGAGCTCATCTGGCATCTATTCGCACTCGGGACCAGCGGGCCGGCCCGGGCACCGCGCTTGCAAATACCCGCCAGGAATGCCGAGGCCAGGGTAGACGGAGGGGACGCGGACCACTTTCGAGGCGATGCACGACGCGGCGGCGGTCGGGCATCGTCTCTGACCCCGGGAGCGAGACATGAGAGAGGAGATCGCGATGCGCATCGAAACGCAGCGACCCGAGGCCCCGGTGCACGTGAGATCGTCCGGTGAGTGGGTCGAGCTGGGAATCGGCGAGCCGTCCGGGGGGAACGTCGTCGTCGCGGCGCTGTCCCTTCCCCAGGCCGAGATGGTGTTGCACGCGCTGGGACTCGAGGTTGCTCAGATCAGGGAGCGGCAGCGCCTCGAGGCCGCGGAGCGGGCGCAGCTCGCTCAGGTCGTCTCGCACACGGAGGTCTACCGGCGCTGAGCGAGCAGCGAGGATGGAGGAGGCGAGCGTGGACGGTGCGAACCGCTCAGCAGAACCTTGCCCCGATCAATCCCGACCGTGTTCTCATGGTGCTAGACCGCCGACGAGAGGAGAGCAATCATGAAGGGCCTGACCCAGTTCGCCGTGCTAAGCAGCACCTGGAACGAGATGCGCGTGCTTGGACTCCGAGCGGACGGGACATTGTTCCGCGGGCTCATCACCGTCAAGACCCAGACCGGAAGCGCGAACACCGCGTCGGTCACGTGGTCACCGGTGACCGAGGCCGAGGACGGGTCGATCAGCGACATGGCGTCGTAGCCGACTTGCCCGCCGGTGTAAGCTAGGGCCCATTCCACGCGACGGCGCGGTCGCCGAGAGGGGGCCCATGATCGACGAAGCGCTCGTCCGGTTCACCGCCCACCAGCTTCCGCGCGAGGACCTGCACGCGCTGATGGCGCGCTCCGACGGCCCGGCATTGCGACGCACCGCCTGGCACCTGGGCGTGCTCGCGGTCACCGGCACGCTCCTGTGGCGTCTCCGGGCCACCGCGTGGGCCCTGCCGCTGCTCGTCGCCCACGGCTACGTCCTGGCCTTCGTCTTCTGCGCGTTCCACGAAGCGGCACACCGGACCGCGTTCCGCACGCGCTGGCTCAACACGGTGGTGGGCACCGTGGCCGGCCTGCTCATCCTCTGGCCTTACCGCAACTACCGTGTCTACCACTGGGAGCACCACCGCTTCACTCAGGACGAGGCGCGGGACCCCGAGCTCTACTTCGCGAAGCCGGCGTCGCTCGGCGCCTATCTGCTCGTGCTGACCGGGGTGCCGAACCTGATCCGGCGGGTGGGCGACATCCTGCGGCTCGCGGCCGGGCGTGCCGATCGGCCGTGGATGGCGCCGTCCGAGCGTCGGCCCCTGATTGTGGAGGCGCGCTGCTACCTCGCGGTCTACACCACGATCGCGGTCGTCTCGGTGCGCGCCGCGTCGCCGATGGCGCTGCTCGTGTGGATCGCGCCCCTGCTGGTGGGCCAGGTGTTCCTCCGCCCCTACCTGCTGGCCGAGCACACCGCCTGCGCGTCCACGCGCGACTGCTTGGAGAACACGCGCACCACCCTCACGCTGCCGCTCGTGCGGCTCTTCGCGTGGAACATGCCCTATCACGCCGAGCACCATGCCTACCCGGCGGTGCCTTTCCACGCCCTGCCGCGCCTGCACGCGCACGTCCGGGCGCGCCTCGCCAACCTCGAGCCCGGGTACATCGCGGCCACGGCCAAGGTGAACCGTTACCTCTTCGGTCGGGCGCGCGGGCCGGTCGGATAGCCGGGCGCGCGCCCAGGATGGCATTCTGCGGCACCCGGATTGACAATCCGGCGGGGGGAGCCGGCGGAGAGCTAGCCGGAAGTATGTGACTTTGCACACATCTCTGAGTGGCGCGGCGCTTGCTTTTTTCCCTGGTCAGGTACGCGCCATGATGACACCGAGCGTGGTCACGCTGCAGGAGGTTCTGAGGCACCACCGGACACTGTCGCGCCGGGGCCGGGAGTTCTACGAAAGCCTCCTCCACCTGGGCGATGTGCTGGCGGTCCGCGTCGACTATTTGCCGGGCGCGATGCTCTGGCTCGTGACGACACCCAAGCAGGCCCAGCTGATGCGCAAGGCCCGCGAGGGACGCCCCACCTCTGACGTGTGCGTGATGAGCCTGCGGGAGGCCCAGGACCTGTTCGGCGCGGTCGGCGATCCCACTCCCGCGACTCTCTACGAGGTCGCCGGATGGCTTCTGGCGCCGGCCCCGGACGAGATCGCCCCCACCTTCGAGGACGAGCAGCCCGAGCAGCCGGAAGACCAGGACGCGCTGTAGCGCACCACCCGCAGTAGCCTCGCTCCGCTTCACCCTCCGCCTCGCTTGACTCACCCTCGCGGCGTCTCTAGGATGCCCACGACCATGTCCGCCGTCTTCGTCCATGGCGTGCCCGATACGTCCCGCGTGTGGCAGGGTGTCGTCGCGCGACTGCCGCGGCCGGACGTGGTCACGCTCTCCCTGCCCGGCTTCGGCCGGCCCACGCCCGACGGATTCGACGCCACCAAGGAGGCCTACGTGCGCTGGCTGCTCGACGAGCTCGCCGCCCAGCCGGGCCCGATCGACGTGGTCGGTCACGACTGGGGCGCGCTGCTCGTGGTGCGCGCGGTGTCGCTCACGCCCGACCGGGTGCGGAGCTGGGCGGTGGGCGGGGCCCCGCTCGATCCCGACTACGAATGGCACCAGGCGGCCCGGCTGTGGCAGACGCCCGAGGTCGGCGAGCGGGTGATGGAGGCGACGACCGCGTCCGCGATGGAGAAGGCCCTGGCCGCGGCCGGAGTGCCCGCGGCCGACGCGGCGGACGCCGCGGCGCGCGTCGATACCACCATGAAGCGCTGCATCCTCGCCCTCTACCGATCGGCGGTGAACGTGGGCCGCGAATGGTCCACCGATCTCGCGCGCGTGACCGCCCCCGGCCTCGTGCTCTGGGGCGAGGGCGATCCCTACGCGGCGTCCCGCTTCGGTGCGCGCCTCGCCGAGCGCACCGGCGCCCGCTTCGTCTGCTTTCCCGGCTGCTCGCACTGGTGGCAGCTCGAACGCCCCGCCGCGGTCGCGGCCGAGCTCGATCGGTTCTGGACGCACATCCGACCCGCGGAGCCCCGAGATGCGTAGAGTGCTCGCGATGGTGGCCACGGTCGGGCTGCTGTGCGCGACGCGCCCCGCCGTGGCGGAGGATGGGCAGGCAACCCTCGAGCGCGCCGCCCTGGCCCTGGGGGCCGGGGCCCTCAGGACGCTCGAGTACTCGGCGAGCGGGGTGAGCTTCGCCGTCGGCCAGAGCGTGGCGCCGGGCTCGGCGTGGCCGCGGTTCGACATCCCGTCCTTCACGCGGGCAATGAACTACGAGACCGCGTCGCTGCGCGACGAGCAGGTGCGCTCGCGGGCCGAGACGCTGCCGCGCGGCGGGGGCGTTCCCACCGTCGGCATAGCGCGGCAGGTCGCGCTGCTGAGCGGCGATCTGGCGTGGAACCTGGTGGGCGAGGGCGTCGCGCCCGCGCCGGTGGCCCTGGTGGAGCGCCAGCTCCAGCTCTGGACCACGCCCCACGGAGTGCTCTGGGCCGCGATGGCCAACCACGCCACCGTGCAGGGGCGCACCATCGCGTTCGCGGTGCCCGGCCGTTACACGATCCGGGCGACGCTCGACGGCGGTAGCCTCGTCCAGAAGGTCGAGGCGGTAATCTCGAGCCCGGTGGTGGGCGACATGCCGGTCGAGATCAGATACGCCGACTACCGCGAGTTCGGCCCGGGCGCGGTGAAGTTCCCGACCCGCATCCGTCAGACCGTGGGCGGGTTCCCGGCGGTGGACTTCACGGTCACCGACGTCCGCCCGAACGCGCCGGTGGACATCCAGGTTCCCGACGCCGTCCGGCAGGCGACGAAGCCCTACGCGCGCGTGACCAGCGAGGCGGCCGCCGCCGGCGTGTGGTACCTGACCGGAGGCAGCCACCACAGCGTGGTGATCGAGATGAAGGACCACGTGATCGTGGTGGAGGCGCCGCTCAACGACGAGCGGGCGGTCGCGGTGATCGCGGAGGCGCGACGACTGGTGCCGGGCAAGCCGATCCGCGCGGTGATCAACACGCACCACCACTTCGATCACTCGGGCGGGCTCCGCGCGTTCGCGGCGGAGGGCATCCCGGTGATCACCCACGAGACCAACCGGGCCTTCTTCGAGACGTCCCTGCTGGCGCCCGCCACCATGACCCCGGATCGCCAGCAGGCCGCCCGGCGCAACGTTCCCGTCGAGGGCGTGCGCGACAAGCGCGTGCTCACCGACGGGGAGCGGACCGTCGAGATCCATCACCTGGCGGGCAACATCCACGCCGACGGCCTGCTGCTGGTCTACCTGCCGAGGGAGCGTCTGCTGATCCAGGCGGACGCGTTCACCCCCGGCCCGCCGAGCGCACCCCCGCCCGCGATCATCAATCCGCTGAGCGTGAACCTGGCCGACACCATCACGCGGCTCGGGCTGTCGGTGGATCGGCTCCTGCCCCTGCACGGGCGCATGGTGCCGCTGGCCGACCTCCAGCGGGCGATCGGCCGGGCGAACTGAGGCGCGGGGCTAGCTCACGCCCGGCTCGAGCAGCGTGAGCGTGCCCGCGTCGGCGTCGAGCTCGGCGAAGCCGCCGACCGGCAAGGTGGCCTGATCGTCGATGTGGCCGATCATCACGCCGCTGATCGTGGGGATGCCCAGGGACCGGAAGCGCTCGGCCAAGATCTCCTCCAGCGGGCGGTTCTGCAGGAAGAACGGCGACGGCTCGCAGTTCGTGAACTTGCCGAACGCCATTCCCGCCACGCCGTCGAGCGCGCCGGCCAGCCAGAGCTGGGTCAGCATCCGGTCGATCCGGTAGTACGCCTCCTCGACGTCCTCCAGGAACAGGATGCTGCCCCGCAGATCGGGAAGGTAGGGCGTGCCGACCAGGTGCGACATCAGGCACAGGTTGCCGCCGAGCAGCCGCCCGCGCGCCTTCCCGGGCACGAGCGTCGCGACCCGGTTGTCCCAGTCCACCTGGCCCTCGCGCCGCTCGAAGGGGGGCGGCTCGGCGAGCCGCGCGGGGGCCTCGGCGCGCCACAGCACGCGCCGGAGCGCGGCGAGCGTGTAGGGCGTGAAGGCGCGCCACGCCACCGGGCCGTGAAAGGTGACGAGGCCCACGTGGCGCTGGATGGCCATGTGGAGCGCGGTGATGTCGCTGTAGCCGATCAACGCCTTGGGCTTGCGCCGCATCAGCTCGAAGTCGAGGGCGGGCAGGAGCCGCGAGGCGCCGTAGCCGCCGCGGACGCACCAGATCGCATCCACCGCGTCGTCGGCGAACATGGCGTTGAGATCGTGCGCGCGGGCCTGGTCGCTGCCCGCCAGATAGCCGTCCCGATCGTGCAGGTGAGGGCCGAGCTTCACCCGGAAGCCGAGCGACTCGATGGTCTCGGCCGCGAAGCGGATGCGCGCGGGCTCGTTGGGAGCCGAGGAGGGCGACACCAGGCCGATGGTGTGGCCGGGCGCGAGGCGGCGCGGCTTGATGGGCGTCATGCGTCGATCTTACCGCGCCTTGACTTGCCGGGAGCGCGCGGCTAGGCTCGGCCGGAAATGAGGCGCACCGCGATCCGGGCCGGGTACATCCTCGCCTTCGACGGCCGCGGGCACCGGCTCCTGCGCGACGGGGTCGTGGTCATGGAGGGCGACCACATCCTCGCGGTCGGCCGGCGCTTCGACGGCACGGTCGACGAGACGGTGGACGCCCGCGACCGCGTCGTCACGCCCGGGCTGATCTCGACCCACGCCCACATCGGCGGCTCGCCCCTCGACCGGTCGTTCATCGAGGACCGGGGCAATCCCCAGTTCTGGTTCTCCGGCCTCTTCGAGATGCTGCCGGTGCGCAGCGAGGCCCAGGACGAGGAGGGTGGGCGCGCCTGCGTGGACTTCTCGATGCCCGAGCTGCTGCGGGGCGGCGTCACCACCGTGATGGAGATCGGCGGCCAGGGCGAGTACGTGGTGGACCGCGCCGCCCACTACGGCCTCCGCGTCTACGTGGGCCAGGCCTTCCGCTCGGGGCGGTGGCTCACGCGAGACGGCAAGCGCGCGGAGTGGGAGTGGGACGAGGAGCAGGGCCGCCAGGGTCTCCGGCGCGCGGTCGACTTCCACGCGCGGCACGACGGGGCGCACGGCGGTCTCGTGCGCTGCTTCTTCGCGCCGGCCCAGATCGACACCTGCACCCCCGCGCTGCTGCAGGAAGCGAAGCGCTACGCCGACGAGGCGCGGGTGCCGTACCAGGTGCACACCTCGCAGTCGGTGGTGGAGTTCAACGAGATGGTGGCCCGTCACGGCAAGACGCCCATCGCCTGGATGCGCGAGCTGGGCGTGCTCGGCCCCAACACCATCCTCGGGCACGCGATCATCGTGGGCGGCTCCTCCTGGACGAACTATCCCGCCGGCGACGTGGCGGTCATGGCCGACGCGGGCTGCTCGGTGGCCCACGCGGTGTGGGTGTTCGCGCGGCGTGGGGTCGTCATGGAGTCATTCGCGCGCTACCGCGCGGCCGGCGTCAACATGTCGCTCGGCACCGACACCAACCCCCAGAGCGTGATCGAGGCCATGCGCTGGGCCGCGGTCTGCTCCAAGATCGTGGAGCGCCACACCGAGACCACCACCGCCGCGCACGCCTTCGACGCGGCCACCCTCGGCGGAGCGCGGGCGCTCGGGCGCGACGACCTGGGGCGCATCGCCCCCGGGGCCAAGGCCGATCTCGTGCTGTGGAAGGCCACCTCGTGGCGGATGACCCCATTGCGCGACCCGATCAAGAACATCGTCTACAACGCGGCCGACGAGGACGTGGACCGGGTCTACGTCAACGGGCGCCTGGTGGTGGACGGCGGCAAGGTGCTCGCCGCGGACGACGGGGCCATCCTGGGCGCGCTGCAGGCGGCGGGCGATCGCATGTGGCCGCGCATGGCCAAGTCGGACTGGGCGGGGCGGAGCGCGGACCAGCTCTCGCCGCAGACCTACCCGGAGTGGGACGCCTAGACGGGCGAGACCGCCTCCTCCCGGTCAGCGGGAGAGGAGCAAGAAGGCGGGGACCGCGAGGGCCGCGAAGACCTGGCCGAGGGGCACGTCGTCGTCTCCGTACCAGCGCGCCTCGTGCAGGAGGTTGATGACGCCGAGCGTCCGGCCGTCGTGCACCACCGGCAGGTTGAGCACCGAGGCGCAGCCGAGCGAGGCGATCAGCGCGTGGTCGAAGAACACCTCGCGGATGTCGTCGGCGGTGTAGCCGATGTACGGCTGCTGCTCCTCGAAGAGCCGTCGCGTCCACGGAGTCGGCAGCACCGGCTTGCGTCCGCCCACCGGATAGCTCGCGGGCCGATTCGTGTAGCGCCGCTCCGATTCGCGCGCCTCCGGGTGATGGAGCAGGCACGTGAAGAGCTTGTGGCCCAGCGTGGCGGCCGTCGCGGTCTCGAGCGCTTGGAGGGCCGTGTCGGGCTGGTGCGGCGCGCGCACCGCGGCGGCGACCGCGACCAGGTGGGGGAGGGCGTCGACGGGTGATCGCCGGCTCATGCCACGCACCGTAGCACGCTCGGGCCCCACCGAGGAGCGTGCGGCGTGGGGCTAGCGGCGGCTCTTCAGGAGCCAGTCCACCGCGGCGGCGCCGTCGGTGCTATCGCCCTCGGTGGCGCGGGGTGGCTCCGCGGCGCGTCCCGAGACCGGCGTCGACTGGGCGGCCGGCTGCGGCGGCGCGGCCTCCGGCGTCCGGGCGCGCTTGTCGGCCGGAGCGGTCCCGCGGCCGCCGGTCGACGTGGCGCGCGGAGGC
>DATFAJ010000542.1:0-3407 GCA_035254745.1 Candidatus Methylomirabilota bacterium
TGCCCCTCCTTGCGCCGCTCGGTGTGCAGCAGCACGGTGCCGCTGGCGTCCGAGATCAGCGCGTAGAGCAGGTGGGGCGAGTAGCCCACGCTCGCGTCGAGAAAGCTCCGCAGCTCCGGGTCGTCCCGCAGCGCGTCCAGCGGATCGGCGCCGGGGGCGCGCTGCAGCGCGCGGCCGCTCTGGGCGTAGATCTGCTTGGCGATCAGCTCGGCCTGCTTGACCGCCTCCTGCACCACCACCCGGCTCACCTGCGAGAGGTGGATCGCGGTCGCGGTGGCGACCACCAGCAGGGTGAGGAGGCTGACGACCAGCGCCTCGCGCCCGCGGACTCCGAGCCGCATCCTAGCCGCCGTAGGTCTTGAGCTTGTTGTGGAGCGTCTTGAGGCTGATGCCGAGCACGTCGGCGGCGCGCGTCTTGTTGTTGCCGTTGGCGGCCAGGGTCTTGATGATCAGGGCCTTCTCCGCGTCCTCCAGGCTGGTGCCGACCCGGAACGAGACGGTGTCGGGCCCGTCCGCGGCCTCGGTCGCGCGCAGCGAGGGCTTCGGCGGGATGTGCTTGGGCAGGATCGTGTCCCCCTCGCAGACGATGATGGCCCGCTCGAGGGTGTTGCGCAGCTCGCGGACGTTGCCGGGCCACGATTGCGCCATGAGCCCGCTCAGCACGCTCTCGTCCAGCGAGCGGATGTGCTTGTCGTAGCGGGCGTTGAACTCCTCGATGAAGGCCTGCACCAGGGCCGGGATGTCCTCGCGGCGCTCGCGCAGCGGCGGCATGACGAGGCTCACCACGTTCAGGCGGTAGTAGAGGTCCTCCCGGAACGTCCCCTCCTGGATGGCCTTGATCGGATCCTTGTTGGTGGCGGCGAGCACCCGCACGTCGACGTGGATCTCGGTCTTGCCGCCGAGGCGCCGCACGGTGCCGTCCTGCAGGATGCGCAGGAACTTGGCCTGGGTGCCCGGGTTCATCTCCGCGATCTCGTCGAGGAAGATGGTGCCCTCGTGGGCCAGCTCGAAGCAGCCCGGCCGCCGCTCGAGCGCGCCGGTGAACGCGCCCTTCTCGTGGCCGAAGATCTCGCTCTCCAGCAGGGTCTCCGGGATCGCGGCGCAGTTGACCGCCACGAACGGTCCCTTGGCCCGCGGGGAGAGCTCGTGCAGCGTGCGCGCCACCAGCTCCTTGCCGGTGCCGCTCTCGCCGCTGATCAGCACCGCGGCCGGCGTGGGCGCGGCCACCTCGATGAGGCGGTAGACCTCCTGCATGCCGTGACTGGTGCCCACGAGACGCCCCATGCCCCAGACCTGGCTCAGCTTGCGCCGGAGCAGCGCGACCTCGCGTAGCGCCTCGCCCCGCTCGGCCGCCTTGGGGATGAGCAGGCGCAGGCGGGCGACGTCCACCGGCTTGGTCAGGTAGTCGTAGGCGCCCTCCTTCATCGCGGTGACCGCGGTGTCGATCGAGCCCTGCCCGGTCAACAGGATGACCGAGGCGAAGGGCACGTCGGTCTTGAGCGCGCGCAGCAGCTCGAGGCCGTCCATCTTGGGCATCACGAGGTCCGAGAGCACCACCGAGGGCAGGCCCGCCGCGGCCTTGGCGAGGGCCTCCTGCCCGTCGCCCGCCTCGTCGACCTCGTAGCCCCAGCGGGCGAGGAGCGCGGTCAGGCCCTGGCGGGCCGGCTCCTCGTCGTCGACGATCAGGATCTTGAGGGCCATCGTGCGATCGCGCCCTAGTGGGCGGGCAGCGCGCTCCGGAGCGCCGGGAACCAGCGGGTCAGGACCGAGTCGTTCACCAGGATGGTCTCGTCGCGCACCGCCCCGGTGGAGACGAGCGAGAAGCCGACCCCGACCAGCTCGGCGAGCCGCTCCACGTACTCGCGCGCCTTCGACGGCAGCTCCGCGTAGTCGCGCATGCGGTGGGTGGACGTCTGCCAGCCGGAGAGCTCCTCGTAGACCGGCTCCGCCTCGTACCAGATGCGCTCCTCCTCGGGGAAGTCGGTCAGCACCTCGCCCGCGTAGCGGTAGCCCACGCAGATGCGCACCGTCTCGCACCCGTCGAGCACGTCGAGCTTGGTCAGCGCGATGGTGTCGAGCCCGTTGATCCGGGCCGCGTAGCGCAGGGCCACCGCGTCGGCCCAGCCGCAGCGGCGCGCCCGGCCGGTGACCGCCCCGTACTCGTTGCCGCGGGCCCGCAGCAGGTCCGCCGTCTCGCCGCTCACCTCGGTCATGAACGGCCCGCCGCCCACCCGCGTGCAGTAGGCCTTCGAGATGCCGAGCACGCCGTCGAGCTTGGTGGGCGGCACGCCGGTGCCGGTGGAGGCGCCCCCCGCGGTGGTGCTCGAGGAGGTGATGAACGGGTAGGTCCCGTGGTCGATGTCGAGCATGGTGCCCTGGGCGCCCTCGAACAGCACCGAGCGCCCCGCCTCGATCCAGCGGTTCAGCAGCAGCGCGGTGTCGGTGACGTAGGGCGCGAGCCAGCCCGCGTAGCGCAGGTACGTGCTCAGGATGGTGTCGACCGTGAACGTCTGCTCGTCGTAGATCTCGCGGAGCAGCCGGTTCTTCTGCTGGATGTTGAACTCGAGCTTCTCGCGGAACAGCCGCTCGTCGAGCAGATCGGCCATACGGATGCCGATGCGGGCCGCCTTGTCGGCGTAGGCCGGGCCCACGCCCTTGCCGGTGGTGCCGATGCGGCGGTCGCCGGCCTGCGACTCGGAGGCCCGGTCGAGCGCGGGGTGATAGGGCATGATCAGGTGGGCGTTCTTGGATATATAGAGGTTGCCGTCCAGGGACACGCCCCGCTGGACCAGCGACTCCATCTCCTCGATCAGCGAGGCCGGGTCGATCACCACCCCGCAGCCGATCACGCAGCGGACCCCGCTGTGCAGGATGCCGGAGGGGATGGACTGCAGCACGAACTTCTCCTTCCCCACCACCACGGTGTGGCCCGCGTTGTTGCCCCCCTGGTAACGGACGACCACGCCGACGTGGGGGGCCAGGACGTCCACGATCTTGCCCTTGCCCTCGTCACCCCACTGCGCTCCCACCAACACGATGTTAGGCATGGCCCCCTCCAATACCCGGAAAATGCGGACGCGGGTCCGCGATCAGCTCGCCGAGCGGCACCGTCCGCGGCGCCGACCCCTCGGCGCCGGGCCGCAGGTCCACGACCGCGATGCGGTCCGGATCCGGACCCTCTCCGCCGATGACGAGCGCCCAGACCGCCCGCTGCCCCCGCGCGTAGGCCAGCGACTCGGCCAGCGGGCGGCTGATGATGTCGCGCGCGACGGCCGCCCCCGCGTCCCGCAGCCGCCGCGAGATCGCGAGGGCCCGGTTCTTGTCCGGGGTGAAGTCGATCACGAAGAAGTCGGGCCCGGACAGGGCCGGCTCCGCCCCCTGCGACTCCATGGCCAGGAGCGGCCGAC
>DATFAJ010000543.1:0-3376 GCA_035254745.1 Candidatus Methylomirabilota bacterium
CTACGCGAGCGGGGGCTGGGCCCCGGTCGGCGCCATCGGCAAGCAGATGGCCCAGTACGTGGAGCGCCGCCATCGGGCGGTGAAGCTGCGGGTGGGACTTCAAGACAAGAGCGTCGACGACTCGGCCGCGCGGGTGCGCGAAGTGCGTGAGACGCTCGGGCCCGAGGTCGGCATCATGGTCGACGCCCACGGGACGTGGAGCGTGCGGCAGGCCCAGCGCTTCGCCCGCAAGGTGGAGGACTGCGATCTCGGGTGGCTCGAGGAGCCGGTGTCCGCCGAGAACCTCGCGGGCCAGGCCGAGGTGCGCGCGTCCACCGACATCCCGATCGCGGCGGGCGAGAGCGAGCAGACGCGCTTCGCGTTCCGCGACATGATCGAGGCCCGCGCGGTCGACATCTGTCAGCCCGACGTGGCGATCGCGGGAGGCATCACCGAGACCCAGCGCATCGCGGCCCTCGCGGCGGCCCACGAGCTCACGGTGGCTCCCCACCTGTGGGGCTCGGCCATCCTGTTCGCGGCCGGCCTGCACCTGGCCGTCTCCACCCCGTGCGTGACCCTCCTCGAGTTCTCGCGTGGCCACAACCCGCTGCTGAACGACCTGGTCGAGGAGAGGGTCGCGCTCGAGGACGGCCACGTGCTGGCCCCGACCGGGCCCGGCCTGGGCCTCACCCTGCGGAAGGACTTCGTGGCGCGGGTCGCGGTCGCGCTCTGACGAAGATCGTCGGTCGTCGGGCGGGCCTACCTGGCGGCGCCGGCGTCGTGGGCCATTGAGGTCTGCAGCGTATCGAGGAAGCGGTGGATCCGGCGCGCGTTGGTGCCGAGATCGCTCCGGCCCACGCGGGAGACCGAGCGGACGTCCACGCGGGAGCCCGTGCCGTCGGCGGTGACCCGGACGACCACGTCGTCCCGGAAGCCGAACCAGCGGGTGCGGTCCGTCGCCTCCAGGCGGCCCTCCGCGGGGACCGCAGCCACGATTTGCCAGCCGAGCCCCCGGGCGACCTCGACCACGCGCGCGAAGACCTGCTCCGGCGCGGCCGCGAAGCGCGCGGGCCCCAGGTCGGGATAACCCGCGTGCTGCTGGGCGGCCAGAGCGGCGCCAGCGTACTCGGCCGTGTTCGGCGCGCCGCGCCGCAGGGGCAGCACCGCCACGAACCGGGGCGGATCATCGAGATCGGTGGTGATGTCGTGGATCGGCGGGACGCGGCCCGCCGAGCGCAGGTAGCCGACCGGCACCGCCGCGACGGCCGCGAGCAGGACGAGCGTCACGAGCGAGACGAGCAGGTTGCGGCCGGTCCGGGCGAGCAGGCCGAGGATCAGGCCGGCGAGCGCCACCACGATGACCGCGAGCCCCCCGTAGAGCGTCCAGCGGAGGATGAGGAAGCCGGTGCGGTAGTCCCACCAGTCCCAGCGGGTGCCCACGCCGGACAGCAGGAGCGCGAGCGAGCCCGCCACCGTGAGCGCGAGGCCCGCGTGAGCGGTGAGGGCCGCGGCGCGGGGGAGACGGGTCGGGCGGTCGAGCGTTTGGTCGTGAAGTGTCATGCCGCTCCTTTTTCAGCTGCGGGGGCCCAGAAATGGCCCCCGCACTCCCCCAAATTGCGGTCGACCCGTGGTCGGGTAGCGGCTTGACAGGGTCGGTGGGCGTCCCTAGAGTCGCGGCAGACAGCACCCACCGCGCGCCTCAGGAGGCCACCTCGATGCTGTACGAGCTCCGTACGTATTCCGCCATGCCCGGACGGCTGCCCGATCTGAACCGGCGCTTCGCCGAGATCACCATGGACTTCTTCAAGAAGCACGACATCCAGGTGGTGGGCTTCTGGACCAACGAGCTGGGCGGCTCGTCGGACCAGCTCATCTACATGCTGGCCTACGACAGCCTCGCCGATCGCGAGAAGAAGTGGAGCGGGTTCTTCGCCGACCCCGACCGGCTGGCCAAGTTCGCGGAGACGGAGAAGAACGGCCCGCTGGTGCGCCGCCTCACCGCGCAGATCCTCCGGCCCACCGCGTACTCGCCGATGAAGTAGATGCGGCGCGCCGCCGGCCTCCTCCTGGCGCTCACGCTCGCCGGCTGCGGGGCCGTCGCCTTCGGGCCCGCCTACACCGAGGACGAGCTGGCCCAGATCTGCGTCCGGCATGGAGGCTGGTGGCGCCCAGACGAGCTGCGCGGGGGCTTCTGCGAGCTCGAAGCGCCGGGGTTCCTCTAGCGTGGGGCGCGGGCTCAATCGACGCGGAAGACCGCGTCGCGGGTGAGCCCGCGCACGCTCGTCTGTCCGGCGAGGGCCATCGAGGTGCGCAGCTCGCGGCGGAGGATATCCATGGCGCACGCCACCCCGGCCGC
Source organism: Candidatus Methylomirabilota bacterium (assembly GCA_035254745.1). GTDB lineage: Bacteria > Methylomirabilota > Methylomirabilia > Rokubacteriales > CSP1-6 > CAMLFJ01. The sequence continues at coordinate 2,336 of DATFAJ010000543.1, forward strand.
GCCGTCGGCGGCCAGCCCCCACAGCGCGGTCCGGCCCACCGCGACCGCGTTGGCGCCCCACGCCATGCCCTTGATCACGTCGGTGCCGCGGGCGAAGCCGCCGTCCACGATGATGCTGGCCGCGCCGCCGACCACGTCGGCCACCGCGGGCAGCGCGTCGATGCTGGCCTGGGTGGAATCGAGCTGACGGCCGCCGTGGTTGGACACCCAGATCAGCTCGACGCCCGCGTCGACCGCGCGCTTGGCGTCGCGCGGGGTCATGATGCCCTTGAGGCCGATGGGCAGACGGGTGGTCTTGCGCAGCCACTCGACGTCGGCCCACGTGAGGCGGGCCGGGTACTCGGAGTCGGGCGGGCGAGGGTTCGGGGCCTTCAGCATCGCCTCGCGCGGGGTGAATCGGGCGACGATGTCGCGCTCCCGGCGGCTGTAGACCTGCACGTCGACGGTGAGGCACACGCAGAGATAGCCCGAGGCCTCGACGCGGGCGAGCAGATCCGCCACCCACGCCCGATCGCCCATGTGGTAGAGCTGGAACATCTTGAGCCCGGGACTCGCCGCCGCCACCGCTTCGACCGACCAGCCGGTGGCCCCGCTCAGGAACTGCAGGGTGTCGGCCTTGGCCGCGCCCCGCGCCATCTCGCAGTCGCCCTCGGGGTGGAACAGTACGAGCCCGCCCATCGGCGCGATCACCACCGGCCAGGACAGCGGCACGCCGAGCAGCGAGGTGGAGAGATCGATCTGGCGCACGTCGACCAGGATGTCTTGCCGGATGGCCAGGCGGCGCAGCGAGCGGCGGTTGCGGCGGAGCGTGGTCTCGGTCTCGGTGCCGCCCGCGCCGAAGTTGTACGAGGTGCGGGGCAGGCGCGCGCGGGCCGCGCGGTGGATCTCGGGGAGCGTGACGAAGGGCTCGATCATGGCGGGTACGATAATGCCTGCGCCACCTGAGCGCAACGGCGGGGGGCGCCCGCGGTGCCGCTGAAGCGCGTGCCCTACCGGAGCCTGCGCACGCTCCTGCGGCGCGAGCTGATCACCCGGGAGGAC
>DATFAJ010000544.1:0-3931 GCA_035254745.1 Candidatus Methylomirabilota bacterium
CGAGACATTCCCGATCTCCTCGCTCCGGCACGAGCCGGGGTCGGGGTGAGCAGCAGGGTGCCCGATGCGGCACTCGCTTGTAGCCCCGCGCGCGGCGCGTTGTCAAGCCGTCTATTGACAGCGGGCGGTCTGGGATGGTGCGATGGCCCCCGAATGCGGACCATCGGCGAGATCGCCACGTTCGTCACGAGCAAGAACGCGGGACCGTTCCTGCTGACGCTCGACATCGTCTTCCCCGACGAGGCGACCTACCGCCGCTTCGTGGCCGGGCGGCCGCTCGATCGCGCCACGGTGGCGCGCCTGTACGGGCTCTCGCCCGACGCCGTCGTCGACATCATCGAGTTCGAGCCCGCGTTCGCGGTGAAGATCACCCTGCGGCGCCCGTGGGCCTCCGGCGCGGTCGGGGAGACCGACGTGTACGGGGCCCAGCAGCACGTCCCCCTCGCCCGCCACGCGATCGAGTGGACGGAGACCGCGTGATGCGACCGATGACCGTCCTCGCCCCGCTCGGCATGCTCGGCTACGGCATCCCGGCCCGCTCGATGGAGCGGGGCCTCGCCCGCGACCCCGCGGTGCTGGCCCTCGACGCCGGCTCCACCGATCCCGGCCCGTACTACCTGGGGGCGGGCGTGCCGTTCGTCAACCGCCGCGCGGCGAAGAAGGACCTCACCATGATCCTGGACGCCGCGCGGGCGCGACGCATCCCGGTGCTGATCGGCTCCGCGGGCGGCGGGGGCGGCCGGCCCCACCTGGAGTGGACGCTCGAGCTCTACCGCGAGCTCTGCCGGGAGCGGGGCTATCGCTTCCGCACCGCGGTGATCGACGCCGAGGTCGACCGCGCCTGGCTCCGGGCCCAGGTGGCGGCCGGCCGGGTCCGGCCGCTCGATCACGACCGCGCGCTGACCGGCCCGGACGTCGACGCGGCCACCCGCATCGTGGCCCAGATGGGCGTCGAGCCGTTTCTCACTGCGCTGGACGCGGGGGCCGAGGTGGTGATCGCCGGCCGCGCGTGCGACGCCGCGGTGATCGCGGCGCTGCCGATCCACGCCGGCTTCGACCCCGGCCTGGCGCTCCACATGGGCAAGATCCTCGAGTGCGGCGCCGCGGCCGCCTATCCGCGGCACGGGTCGGACAGCCTGCTCGGCGTCATCGAGGACGACGCGTTCACGGTCGAGCCGCCGAACCCGGACAAGGTCTGCACCGTCGCCTCGGTGGCCGCGCACTCGCTCTACGAGCGCGCCAATCCCTACGAGCTGCACCTGCCCCACGGCCACATCGACCTCAAGGCCACGCGCTTCGAGGTCGCCGGGGAGCGCGCGGTGCGCGTCTCGGGCACCCGCTTCGTCCCCGCCGCGACGCCGACCCTGAAGCTCGAGGGCGTGGCGCGGGTCGGCTTCCGCACGCTCGCCATCGCGGGCGTGCGCGAGCCCCAGCTCATCGCGAACCTCGACGCCTACCTCGCGAACGTGCGCACCCGCGTGGCCGACACCTACCCCGACGGCTACCGGCTGCTCTTCCACGTCTACGGCCGCGACGGGGTCATGGGCCCACTCGAGCCGGTGCGCGGGAGCCATCCGCACGAGATCGGCCTGATCATCGAGGTGATCGCCGACGACGCCGAGACGTCTGCCGCGGTCCTGGCCCTCGCGCGCTCGGTGGCGCTGCACGTCACCTACCCCGGGCGGAAGGCCATCGCGGGCAACCTCGCCTTCCCGTTCTCGCCCTCCGACCTCCGGGCCGGGGAAGCCTACGAGTTCACGATCCACCACCTGGTCGCGGTCGACGATCCGGGCGCGCTGTTCCGCGTGGAGATGATCGAGGTCTGAGCGCGGGACGGCGCGCCCCCGCGCTCAGCGGAGCCGCGCGATCGCCTGGCCGCCCGCGGCGCAGAACGCCACCACGAGCCAGGGCGGCGCGCCCCACAGGGTCAGCAGGCCGAAGGCGGCGAGGGCGAGGGCGAAGTCGGCGGGCGCGTGAATCGCGCTCGTCCACACCGGTTGGTAGAGCGCGGCGAGCAGCAGGCCGACGACCGCCGCGTTGATCCCGCGTAGCGCGGCCCGGAACGCCGGCCGGGCCCGGAGTGCGTCCCAGAACGGCAGCGTGCCGATCAACAGCAAGGCCCCGGGCAGGAAGATCCCCACCAGTGCGATGAGCCCGCCGAGCCAGCCGTTCGGCCACGAGCGCATGACCGCGCCCAGGTACGCGGCGAGGGTGAAGAGCGGCCCCGGCACCGCCTGCGCGGCGCCGTAGCCGGCGAGGAACTGCTCGTTGGACACCCAGCCGGGGGGCACCACCTCCGCCTGCAGCAGGGGCAGCACGACGTGCCCGCCCCCGAAGACGAGCGCGCCCGCGCGGTAGAAGCCGTCGAACACGGCGAGCGCGGGCGAGCCGGTCAGGTAGCGCAGGATCGGGAGCGCGACCAGCAGCGCGAAGAACAGGGCGAGGGCCGCGAGCCCGAGCGGGCGTCCGAAGGGCACTCTCGCATGGGGGGCGCCCGCGTCGCCCGACCCCGGGAGCAGGCGCAGGCCGACGAGACCCGCCACCACGATCACCAGCACCTGGCTCCACGCGGTGGGCCACGCGGTGACGATCAGCGCGGCCACGATCGCGATCGAGGCCCGCTCGCGGTCCGGGCAGAGCGTGCGCGCCATCCCCCACACCGCCTGCGCCACCACCGCGACCGCCGCGATCTTGAGACCGAGGAGCCAGCCGGCCGCGGAGAGATCGAGCCCCCGGATACCGAGCGCGAACAGCACCAGCGCCGTCGCCGACGGCAGGGTGAAGCCGAGCCAGGCGGCCAGCCCGCCCAGCAGGCCGGCGCGGAAGATGCCGATGGTGATCCCGACCTGGCTGCTCGCGGGGCCCGGCAGGAACTGGCAGAGCGCGACCACGTCGGCGTAGGTCTGCTCGTCGAGCCATCGGCGCCGCACCACGTACTCGCTCCGGAAATAGCCGAGGTGGGCCACCGGGCCGCCGAAGGACGTGAGGCCCAGGCGGGTGGCGACCACGAGCACTTCGAGCGCGGCGGAGAGACGTCCGGGCGGCATCGCTGAGCCCAGAGTATAGCGGCAACGTGGAGCGAGGTGGGCCCGCGCGGGCTCGCTCGAGGGCGCCCCCGCGGCGCGAGGGCTCAGATCAGGCGGTGCCGGTTCGCGTAGGCCACCGCCTCGAGCCGGCTGTGGGCCCCGAGCTTGCCCAGGATGTTCTGGACGTGATTGCGAACGGTGGCCGGGCTCACGTGCAGGCGCTCGGCGGTGTCCTTGGTATTGAGGCCGCTCGCAACGAGGTGCAGGATCTCGATCTCTCGCCGCGTGAGGACACCGTTGCTACCGTCCGGCGGCGCGGCCGAAGGCGACGCGGGGGTCAAGCGCTCGCGGATGAGGCCCAGGATCTCGCGGGTCGTGGTCACGTCGCGGATCAGGTGCACGGTGCGGTCGCCGCTCTCGTCGCTCGAGACCCGGAGCGTGCTGACGTTGACCCAGATGGTCGACCCGCTCTTCGTGCGCGTCCGCATGTCGAAGCTGTGGACGGGGGTGCGGGCCTTCGAGATCTCCCTGATGTGGCAGCCGCGACAGCACAGGCGGTTGCCGTTCTCGTCGTCACCCGCCAGCAGCTCGCAGCACCGGCGGCCGACCGCCTCGCGGACGGTGTGGCCCAGCAGGTCTTCCGCCCCCCGATTCCACAGGGCGATCCGACCCTCCGCGTCGATCGCGAAGCCGCCCTCCGCGGTCGTGGCGAGCATCTCGGCCAGATCCACCCCTTCCGACGCCTTCATGCGATTCCGTGCCAGCATCCGGTGACCTCCCCCTGTTCGGCCGGTCGATCGGGAATTCTGCAAGTGAGGTGCCGACGGCGCTAGCCTTGCAAGTGGCCGATTTGCGCCCGATTCCCGGCAGCCCCCCGAGTGCGGGCGTCCGGGCGTGGTGCGGCG
>DATFAJ010000545.1:0-6223 GCA_035254745.1 Candidatus Methylomirabilota bacterium
GGACTGGTCAACGGCCGCTCAGGCCTCCGCGGCAGCCGACGCCAGCGCGGCTCGCATCGCGCGCAGGCCCTCCTCGGCACCCCGGAGCGGCGTCTTCAGCAGGCGGCGCGCCTTGCCGACGTCGAGCCCGCCGTCGAGCGGTCGCGCCGCCTTCTGGTTGAGCTGCGCGGTCGTGGCCGGCGTGAGCCGCGAGCCGTCCAGGGCGAAGACGCGGCAGACCAGGCGCGCGAAGGCCATGCGGTCGAGGGTGTCGGCGCCTGCCAGATGCCAGATCCCGCGCTCCTCCCGCTCGCAGCACTCGACGGTCGCGGTGGCCACGTCCACGTTGTAGGACGGGCTCGCCCGCTGGTCCACCGCGGGCCGGAACCCCTGGCCGCTGCGGCAGGCGCGGATCAGCTGGTAGACGAAGTTCTTCTCCTGGCGCTCGGGGCCGTACACCACGCTGGTGCGGACCACCAGGACCCGCTCGAGCGCGCCCAGCACCGCCCGCTCGCCCTCGGCCTTGCTGCGGCCGTAGACGCCGAGCGGGCGTGGCGGCACCTCCTCGGCATACGGGCCGCCGACGCCGTCGAAGACGTAATCGGACGAGTAGTAGACGAAGCCCGCACCCGCGCGGGCCGCGGCCCGCGCCGCGGCGAGCGGGGCGTGCACGTTCACCGCGAAGGCCTCGTCCGGATGATCCTCGCAGTAGTCCACGTGGCTGAGCGCGGCGGGGCACAGCACCCAGTCCGGCCGGTGCTCGGCGAGCAGCCGCTCGAGGGCGGGGCCGTCGGCCAGGTCGAGCGGCACGAGGCCCGGGTAGGCGTGGTGCGCCCACGTCCCGACCGCGTCGTGACCGCGGGCGCGCAGCACGCGCACGAGCACCGTTCCCACCTGCCCCGAGGCTCCGATCACGAGCGCGCGCACGATTTCTAGGCTACCATCCCGCGGGAGGAACTCACACCGATGGCTGCCGAGCGTCCGCTGGTGCTGCTGTGGATCCCCGAGGCCGGACCCTATCGCCAGGCACTCGAGCGCGCGGGGCTCGAGCGACGCGTGGAGCTGGTCCACGTGCCGCCGACCGAGACGCCCGCGCCGGAGCTGCTCGCGCGGACCGAGGCCATGCTGGCCTACCGCTCGGGGCCGGGCGTGCTCGCGCGCATGCCCGAGCTTCGCTGGATCCAGGCGCTGACCGCCGGCGTCGAGGGCTGGCTCGCGCTGCCCGATCTGCCACCGCGCCTCGTCCTCACCTGCGCCCGCGGCACCCACCGCGTGCAGATGCCCGAGAACATCCTGGGCGCGCTCTTCCACCTGACCAAGCCCTACGCCGGCATCGCGCTCGACCAGAAGGACCGCCGCTGGCGCCGACGGGTGTCGCAGACGCTCGCCGGCACCACGCTCGGCATCCTCGGGCTGGGGGTGATCGGCCAGGAGCTCGCGCGCAAGGCCCAGGCGCTCGAGATGCGCGTGATCGGCACGCGCCGGAGTCCCGCGCCCCTTCCCCACGTGGACCACGTCTACGGGCCCGAGGGCACCGACGAGGTGCTGGCGGCGGCCGACTGGGTGCTGCTGCTCCTGCCGGTGACGCCGGAGACGCGGGGCTTCATGAACGCGGCCCGGCTCAAGCGTATGAAGCCGTCCGCCTACCTGCTCAACTTCGGTCGGGGCGAGCTCGTCGCCGACGACGACCTCATCCAGGCGGTGACCGCGCGCACCATCGCGGGCGCGGTGCTCGACGTGTTCACCACCGAGCCCCTGCCCGTCGAGCATCCGTTCTGGGCCACCGAGGGCATCCTGGTGCTGCCGCACATCGGCGGCCTGCACCCGGGGCGCGACCACATCGTGGCGGGGCTCTTCGTCGACAACCTCGAGCGCTTCCTCGCGGGCCAGCCCCTCCGGGAGACGGTGGATCGCGCCCGCGGGTACTGAGCGGTGAGCCGCTCGCTCGGGCCCGCGCTGCCCGCGGACCTGGTCACGCTCCTCTCGCAGACGGATCTCGACTCCCGGCTCGGCCGTGCGCTGCCCTTCGTCACCCAGGGCGAGGACGGCGCGCCGTACCCCATGCTCTGCTCCTACCTCGAGTGGCTCGCGGTGGACGCGCGCACCCTCCGCCTCGCCATCGCGGCCGGGAGCCGCAGCGCGCGCAACCTGGAGGCCCGCCGCGTCGGGACCCTGCTGGTGATCGAGCCCGAGCGCACGATGTACGTGAAGTGCCGCGCGAGCGGCGCGCCGCGGCGCCTCGGCGATCTGGCCCGCTTCACGCTCGCGGTAGAGGACGTGCTGGACGACCGGCCGACCGAGGCGGAAGGGGACGCCCGCATCGTGAGCGGGATCACCTACCGCCCGCTGCCGGCGCTGGATGCCCCGTGGGCGCGCGCGGTCCTCGCCGCGCTGCGCGCGGACGAGGGCTAGACCTCGAGCAGGTCGCTGCCCACCACCAGCGGCCCCGCGAAGTGCCGGCGCGCCGCCTGCTCCAGCGCGCGCGGCTCCGAGCCGGGCATCAGGTGGGTGACCGCCAGCTTGCGGGCCCGCGCGCCCGCCGCCACGCGGCCCAGGTCGTCCGGCTGGGTGTGATACGAGGCCAGGCCGCGGATCTTCTCCTCGAGGCTCGGCCAGCCGCAGCCCGGGGACCAGGACGTCTTGGCCATCTCGCAGCACTCGTGGATCAGGCAGTCCACGCCCTGGGCCCACCGCATCAGGTTGTCGCAGGGGCGGGTATCGCCGGAGATCACGATGCGCCGCCCGCCGCCCTCGAAGTGGTAGCCGAACGCGGGGCGCACCGGATCGTGCTCGACCAGGAACGCGCTCACCGTCACGCCGCCCGCTTCCATGACGCGCCCTTCCTCGATCTCGGTCACCGTCACCGCGGGCGGCTTCCGGTTCACCATGTGGTGGCGACGCACCTCGATGTCCCAGTGCATGTACTCCAGCAGCAGGTCCACCTGCCGCCGCGTGCCGGCCGGACCCCAGATCTCGAGCGGTGCGTTCTGCCCCACGATCCACCGGGTGATCAGGAGGTGCCCCAGGTCGATCACGTGGTCGGAGTGGTGATGCGTGATGAACACGCGCGGCCAGTCGTAGGGACGCACGCCCGCCTGCACGAGCTGGACGCCCACCCCCGAGCCCGCGTCCACCAGGAAGCGCTCCGTGCCGAGCGACAGCAGCGTGGAAGGACCGCGACGCTGCGGGTTGGGCGGGGGCGAGCCGGTGCCGAGCAGGACCGCCTTCACGTCAGCGCCCCGGCACGGGCAGCCGGCCCGCGGGCTCGAACTGCGGGATGACCGGGTCGATCCGCTGGCCGCCGGAGAGGAAGAAGCGCGCCACCTGCTCCTGCGCCGCGCGGCCGATCGCGTGCACCTCGGGGAACGCGGTCCAGGTCAGGAACGCGTGCGGGTTCTTGAATCGCTCCGAGAAGCCGGCTCCGACCACGTCGTAGCGGTAGAGCGAGGACGCCGACTGCAACAGTCCGGCGTTGAGCAGCGCGACGGTCGTCGGGTTCGGCACGGTCTGGTCTCCTGCCGCCCACTGGAAGAGCACGGGGCGAGGCGGCACCCCCGGCAATGGTGCCTGGCGCAGGTACGGCGCGAAGGCGACCGGGTTGGCGGGCTGGGTGAGCCACTCGACGCGGTCGAGGTAACTCTGGATGGCGAGCGCGCCCGGGGCGGGAGCGCGCACCGGAGCCTCGCCGGGTAGCGGGATGGACTCGGTGAAGTCGCTCTCGCCGTTGAGCAGCGGCGGCGTTCGCCGGCGGAGCTGGTTCACCGCGAGGCCGCGGAAGACGGGCGACTGGCGCGCGATCTCCGCGATGGGCCCGCCCGCCACGTTCAGCACGCCCATGCGCACCTGCGGGTCGACCGCCATGAGCAGGGTGCCGTAGATGCCGCCGAACGACTGGCCGAAGTACTGGATGCGCTCGCGGTCCAGATCCACGCGCCCGTCGCCGTCCACGTCGACGCCGCGATGGATGGCGCGGATGAGCTGCATCAGGTCGGCGACGGTCTGGCGAAGGCCATCGCGGCTGCCGACCAGGGCCAGCGGCGAGGCGGTGCGCGTGGAGACGCCCTCGGTGGCGAGGATCTTCCCGTCGCCGTCGAGATCCACGCCGCGGCCGCCGGCGGGCAGGGTGATGGGCTCGTGGCCGGTGCGCGTCACGGTCAGCGTGCCGGCGGGCCCGCCGCCGTGGCCCACCACGTTGATCGCGACGGTGGCGAAGCCGGCGCGGGCCATGGTGCCGGCCACCGCCATCGGGGCCAGGTGGCGGTCGTTGCCGAAGCCGTGGCCGAAGATCGCCACCGGCCAGCCGTCACGGGGCATGGTCCCGGCGGGCAGGTACACGGTGACGTCCACCTCCTCGGTGCCCGTCATCGCGGGGGTCTCGCTCCGCGTGGCCGTCGCGGGGATGTTGCGCTCGGTGGTGAGGAACGTGCGGGCGGCGAATCGGCCGAAGGCGATGGTGCGCACGTCGGTCGGCGGCACCAGGACCAGCGGCAGCTTCACCGCCTCATCCAGCGGCGCGGCAGGATCGGCGGCCACCTGGCGGCGCAGCTCGATCGCGTCCAGCTCCACTCGCGGGTAGACCGACCGCGTCCCACCCGGACCGAGCGTGAAGCGCATCGTGGGACCGGAGGTCGACTCGATGGAAGCGCGCATCTGCTCGAGCCCGGCGGTCACGCTCTGGGTGGTGAAGACGGACACGGCCGCCAGATCCCGCCGCGCCAGGCCGAGAGGCTTGAGCTGCTGCAGGACCGTGCCCTGCGCGGAGACGCCCTGGGCCGCCTCGCTCACCAGCGCCTTCCCCGCGAGCGGCACGAGTGGCTGACCCGCGTCGTCGAGCACGCGCGTGGTCAACACCAGCGCATAGCGCCGCGCCTGCAGGAGCGGGCGCTCGGGGCGCGCGTACAGCGTCTGGTGCTCGGCGTCCCACACGAGCTGCGTCAGGCCCACGGGTGACGGCAGCGGCTCGGCCCACAGCGGGACGATGAACGCGCTCGCGCGCGTCAGGCTCTCGAGCGAGATGGGGCTCGAGAAGCGCACGCGGATGCGCGGGTTGACGCTCCAGCCGTCGAGCTCGTCGAGCAGCTTCACCTCGTCGCAACCCGCGGCGTCGACCGCGCAGTCGGGCGCCGGCAGGGCGACGCGACGGCCGGTGAGCTGGCCCGGATCGGGCGCGGTGAGCCGGTCGGATGGGAGCAGCGACTCGACCTGGGCGGCCTCGGCGGGCCAGGCAACCCAGGGAGCCGGCGCGGTGAGGACGACCACCCCCACCCACAGCCCGAGCGCCAGGCGGCCGGCCGGGCGCCGGGCCGAGGAAGGCACCGCCCTCAGCGAGGCTGCTGAGGTGAGGGCTGCGGTTGCGGCTGTCGGGGCGCCGGCGGGGGCCCGCTGCGGCGAGGCGCGCGCGGCGGGGCGGCTTGGTAGGCCCCCACGGTGACCGCGACCTCCGTCTCCTTGCCTTCCCGCATGAGCGAGATCTTGACGATCTTGCCCACCGGCGTGCTCGAGATGATCCGCTGCAAATCGCGCGGCCCCTCCACCGACGCGCCGTCGACCGAGACCACCACATCGTTGGCCTTGATGCCGCCCTGGTCGGCCGGCTGGCCGCTCACCACCTGGCGGATCAGCACGCCCTTCGGCTCCTTGAGCCCGAACTTCGCCGCGTCCTCGTCGGGCACCTCGGCGATGCTCACCCCGAGCCAGCCCCACTCGACCTTGCCCTTCTCGGCGAGCTGCGGCAGGAGGGCCTTGACCAGGTTCACCGGGATCGCGAAGCCGATGGAGCCGTTGACCGCGGCCATGCTGTTGATGCCCACCACCTCGCCGGCCATGTTCACGAGCGGCCCGCCCGAGTTGCCGGGGTTCACCGCCGCGTCGGTCTGGATGAACTCGAAGCCCGGGGCCGCCACCTGGATCGGGGCCCCCTTGCGGCTCACGATGCCGAAGGAGACGGTCTGCTCGAGACCGAAGGGGTGTCCGAGCGCCAGCACGAACTCGCCCACCCGGGTGCGGTTGGAGTCACCCAGCAGGGCGACCGGGAGCCCGGTGGCGTCGATCTTCAGCAGGGCCAGGTCCACCCGCTCGTCGAGGCCCACCAGCCGGCCGTCGAACCGGCGGCCGTCGGCGAGGCGCACCTGGATGCGCTCGGCGTCACCCACCACGTGGGCGTTGGTCACCAGATAGCCATCTTCCCTGATGATGAACCCGGACCCGGCGCTGCGCCGCTCCTCGGGGCTGCTCGGCTGCTCCT
>DATFAJ010000546.1:0-2773 GCA_035254745.1 Candidatus Methylomirabilota bacterium
TGGCCGATCACCGCCCCGGGCGACTTCATGAACGCGTTGATCGGGGCCGGCTCGCTGCGGGTGCCGTCCTCCATGTAGTTCACCGCCATGCACACGATATTGGTGGGCTTGGGCAGGGGCGGGCGGATCCGCACCCCGCTCACCGGCCGGGGCTGGCCGCGGCCGGCCGCCTCCTCGATCTTCCTGCGGTAGTCGGCGAAGCGGGCGACGAGCCCGCTCATCAGGTCGCCGGGCCCGGTGTGGGGGATGTCCTTCACGGTCTCCGAGACGTCCACCACCTGATCGCCACGGAGCACGCCCAGCCGGAAATCGTCGAAGAGCAGCAGTTTCACGGTGTTCTCCTCTCGAGGAAGTCGATGACATCTCGTCGGTCGTCGCTCTCCCGGAGCCCGGGCAGCCCCATCTCGGTGCCCGGGATGAATCGCTCGGGGTCGGTGAGGTAGGCGTCCAGGGTCTCGCGCGTCCACACCAGGCCGCGCGCACCCGCGGCGACCAGCGCGGGCGAGAAGCGGAACGCGGCCAGGGTCCCGGCCCGCCGGCCGATCACCCCGCGGAGGTTCGGGCCCGGCAGCTTGTCCTCGCCGGCGGTGACGGAATGGCAGGCGAAGCAGCGCTGGAAGACGCGCTCGCCTCGCACGGGGTCGGCCCGCAGCGGGGAGAGGCCCGCCAGGATCGCCGCGCCGCCCACCAGCAGTCCCACCCGCCAGCCCGTCACTTCATCCGGTAGACGACGAGCCGGTCCGCGCCGGACTCGGGCGCCCAGACTTCCCCCGGCCGGCCGAGGATCTGGCGCACGTTCGCGCTGCGCCGATCGCTGGGGAACGCCTCGAACGTCTCGGTCTCCGGGTCGAAGCGCACCATCGCGTTGGCGGTCCACTCGCTCAGCCACACCTTGTCCCGCTCGTCGACGTAGACCGCGTAGGTGCGCGGCCGGTCGCCGGGCAGCTTCCAGGTCTTCCAGGCCTTCGCCTTCGGGTCGTACCGGCTCACGTTGCCGGAGTTCCATTCGCTGACCCAGATCCGGCCCCGCGAATCGGCCCAGACTCGCCGCGCGCCCTGGTCCTTGGTGGGCGGCTCGATCACGGTGGCGGCGCCGGTGTCGAGGTCCACGCGCGCGATGTGACTGCCCGCGAGCGAGGCGTAGTAGACCTCGCCGTCCGGCGTGGTGGTGATGCCGTAGGCGCCGCGGCCGCGGGGCGCGTCCCACACCTGCATCGCGCCGGTCGCGGGGTCGAGGCGCCCGTACACCCCGTTCTGGCCGGTGAACCAGATGCGCCCCCTCTTGTCGAAGGTCGCGGTGTTGAGGTTCACGTAGCCGCGCGATTCCGGCAGCGCCCAGTGCTTCACCTCGCGCGTTCGCGGATCGACGCGGACGATCGAGTTGGTGCCGCCCTCCGTGACCCACGGGGCGCCGTCCGGCCCGATGATCACGCCGTGCGGCGCCGCGGTCGGGCCGAGCGGGATCAGGTCCACCTTGCCGGTGGCGGGGTCGAGGCGCCCGAGCTGGCCGCTCCGCTGCGCGGTGTACCAGACGATGCCGTCGGCGCCGACCGCGACGTCGTGGGGACCACCGCCGGGCGGCAGCGGGTAGGCCTGCACCGCGACCTCCGCGAAGGCGGAGGACGAGAGGCAGAGCAGCGTGATGGTCAGCGCGAGCATCCCGCGACGCATGGGCCACCTCCGTCTGATGTGCCGGCGGACGTGCCGGCAGTGGGGCGAAGCGGCCCCATGGTAAGACGCGGGGGACCGGTTGACAACCGGCCCGCCCGCGGCCACTCTTCCGCTGAATCCACTCGAGGAGGCTCCACATGAAGGGACGCGTCGCGGTGCTGAAGGCGTACGGGGGCGAGTTCGAGCTGCGCGAGTATCCGGTGCCGGACGTCGAGCCGGGAGCCATCCTCGTGAAGCTGACCCGGGCCGGGGTCTGCGGATCCGATCTGCACATCTGGCGCGGCGAGATGAAGGAAGTGTACGGCGCGCTGCCCAAGGACCTCACCTTCGGCCACGAGATGTGCGGCCGGGTGGAGCGGCTGGGCGCGGGGGTCACCACCGACTCGATGGGCCGGCCGCTGCGCGAGGGCGACCGGGTGACCTACTGCTACTTCTTTCCCTGCGGCCGCTGTCCGGTGTGCCTGAACGACGAGATGGGATCCTGCCCGCGCAAGGTCCGGCCCAACCGGGTCGCGGGGAGCGCGCCCTACTTCAACAACGCCTACGGCGACTACTACTACCTGCGGCCCGGCCACTTCGTCTTCAAGGTGCCGGACGAGATCCCGGAGGACATGGCCACTCCGGTCAACTGCGCGCTCTCCCAGGTGCTCTACGGCCTGCGCAAGGCGGGCTTCCGCGCCGGCCACTCGCTGGTGGTGCAGGGAGCGGGCGGGCTCGGCATCAACGCGGTGGCGGTGGCGCGCGACATGGGCGCCGAGACCATCATCGTGATCGACCGGCTCGCCCCGCGGCTGGCGCTGGCCAAGGCGTTCGGCGCCGACCACACCATCGACGCGACCGAGATCTCGTCCGCGGACAAGCGGGTCGACGCGGTGAAGGCGCTGACCGACGGGTTCGGCGCCGACGTGGTCGCCGACTTCGTCGGCTACGCGGACGTGATCCCGGAAGGCCTGCGGATGCTCCGCGGGGGCGGCTGCTACCTGGAGGTCGGCAGCATCTCGCCGGGCAACGTGTTCTCCTACGACGCCACCGCGCTGGTGCGGGGCAACGCCCGGCTGGTGGCCACCTCGAACTACTCGCCGTGGGCGCTCGAGCAGTCGCT
>DATFAJ010000547.1:0-8584 GCA_035254745.1 Candidatus Methylomirabilota bacterium
TTGACCAGCCGGCCCTCGGCGAGCAGGATGATGCGCTTGCCGTCCGGGAAGATGATGTGGTCGACCTGGGGCTTGATGTTCTCCCACTTGTACTGGCGTAGCGAGGCGATGTCGATCTCGCTGTCGAAGTGGCCGATGTTGCACACGATCGCGTTGTTCTTCATCCGCTTCATGTGGTCGTGGCCGATCACGTGGAAGTTGCCGGTGGCGGTCACGAAGATGTCGGCCTGGTCGGCCGCCTCCTCCATGGTCACGACCCGGTAGCCCTCCATCGCGGCCTGGAGCGCGCAGATGGGGTCGATCTCGGTGATCCACACCTGGGCCGACAGCGCGCGGAGGGCCTGCGCCGAGCCCTTGCCCACGTCGCCGTAGCCGCACACCACCGCGACCTTGCCCGCCACCATCACGTCGGTGGCCCGCTTGATGCCGTCGACGAGCGACTCCCGGCAGCCGTAGAGGTTGTCGAACTTGCTCTTGGTGACCGAGTCGTTGACGTTGATCGCGGGGAACTTGAGGCGCCCCTCCTTGGCCATCTGGTAGAGGCGCTTGACCCCGGTGGTCGTCTCCTCGCTCACCCCACGGATCTTGCCGAGGCGGCTGGAGTACCAGGTCGGATCCTTGGCGAGCTTGGCCCGGATCGCGGCGAAGAGGGCGGTCTCCTCCTCGTTGGACGGGCGCGCGACGGCGGAGGCGTCCTTCTCCGCGATCGCACCCAGGTGCAGGAGCAGGGTGGCGTCGCCGCCGTCGTCGAGGATCATGTTGGCGTGCCCGCCCTGGGGCCACTCGAAGATGCGATGGGTGTAGTCCCAGTACTCGTCGAGCGACTCGCCCTTGCGCGCGAAGACCGCGGTGCCGGAGGCGGCGATGGCGGCGGCGGCGTGGTCCTGGGTCGAGAAGATGTTGCACGAGGCCCACCGGACATCGGCCCCGAGGGCCTGGAGGGTCTCGATGAGGACCGCGGTCTGGATCGTCATGTGGAGCGACCCCGCGACGCGGGCGCCCTTCAGGGGCCGCTGGCTCGCGAACTCCTCGCGGATCGCCATGAGCCCCGGCATCTCGGTCTCGGCGATCTGGATTTCCTTGCGACCCCAGTCGGCGAGGCTCAGATCGGTGACGACGTGGTCTTGCGGGTGGGTCGACTTGGTGCTGGCGCTCATCTCGCGCCCTCCTTTAGGTTCAGGGAGTTTGCGAGCGCCGTTGTCTCTAGCCGACCTGCCGGCCGGCCGCTCCGAGCCTGGCGGGAACGCTCCCGTCGCAACGCTCCTCGGAGCCGGGTGACGAACGACATTATACGTGTCCCCAACGCCGCCTCAAGCACTTCCGCCGGGGGGGGTCTCCACCATGCCGGCAGACCTTGATAGACTCGCGCCGCCCAAGGAGGGGCCACATGGACCGTACCTACTCGCCCGGGATGCCTCGGCGCGCCTTCATGGCGACGATGGCCGGTGGCCTCATCGCCGCACCGGTCGCCGCCGGGGCCCAGCAGACTCAGCAAAGATACCGCGTCGGTGTCGTGCTGCAGGGCGGGCCGTTCTACGCGATGATCGACGGATTCAGGGACGGCCTCAAGGAGCTGGGGTTCGAGGAAGGAAGGCAGTACCTCCTGCACATCCGGGACGTGAAGGGTGATCCAAAGGCGCTGCTGGAGACGGCGAGGGCCCTGGAGCAGGAGAAGGTCGACGTGATCTACTCACTGTCCACCTCGGTCACCCTGGCGGTGAAGCACGCGACGGCGAGCGTTCCCATCGTGTTCTACGTGGGTACCGATCCCGTCGTCGTCGGCTTGGTGAAGAGCTATGCGAAGCCGGGCGGCAGGCTCACCGGGGTCCACTCGCAGACGACCGAGCTGGACAGCAAGCGGCTCGAGATCCTGAAGGAGATGTTCCCGAAGCTCCGGCGCGTCGCGACGTTCTACGACCCCGGCAATCGGGCCGCCCGGGAGAGCGCGAGATCGGTCCGGGAGGCCGCGCGGCAGCTCCGCATCGAGCTCGTCGAGCGGCACGTCGCGTCGGTCGAGGAACTGCGGGCCGGGCTGCAGGCGCTCAAGCCCGGGCAGGCGGATGGCCTCTCCAAGCGGTGGGCCGGCAGGCGGCCAAGTACGTCCACCGGGTGCTCCTGGGGACGAGCCCGGCAGAGCTGCCGATCGAGAGGGCCGACCGGTTCGAGCTGGTCATCAACCTCAAGACCGCCAAAGCGCTCGGCCTCACGATCCCGCCGTCGCTCCTGCAGCGGGCGGATCAGGTGATCGAGTGAGCGACAAATCCCGCCGGCCGCCCCGGCACACGTGATACAAGGGCAGCCGAGGAGGAACCCCATGCTCACCGCGGCGGACTTCATTCGCGCGAACCTCAAGCGGCTCCACGCCGGCCTCGACAAGGTGATGGCCGAGCTCACGCCGGACCAGCTCCACGCCGTCCCGGGCGGGCATCCGAAGGCCAACACCATCGGGTGGGGCGTGTGGCACTACACGCGCACCGAGGACAACATCGTGCGCTGGGTGATCCAGGAGCGGAAGCCGCCCATCTGGGTGGAAGGCGGATACGGCGAGAAGCTCGGCCTGCCGCCGGCTGCGCAGGGCACCGGCATGCCCCCCGCGGAGGCACAGGCCCTCCGGATCAAGGACGTGGCCCTCTTCCGGGAGTACATGGGGAAGGTGTGGGCCGGCACCGACGAGCTGATCGCGGGCGCGCCGCCCGCCCTGCTCGACAAGATCATCACCGTGAAGCCGCTCGGAGACATGTCGGTGGTCCAGTGCCTGGGGCAGGTGGGGCTCACCCACGGCATGACCCATCTCGGCGAGATCGAGCTGGCCCGCACCCTGATCGGCGCCTGAGCCGATGCGCTTCGGCTGGCTGACCCTGTCGCACTCGCCG
Source organism: Candidatus Methylomirabilota bacterium (assembly GCA_035254745.1). Classification (GTDB taxonomy): domain Bacteria; phylum Methylomirabilota; class Methylomirabilia; order Rokubacteriales; family CSP1-6; genus CAMLFJ01. The sequence continues at coordinate 2,874 of DATFAJ010000547.1, forward strand.
TCCGCGGACGGCGATCACGCGGCGATCGAGGAGCAGCTCGCCCAGGCCTGCCACGCGGAGGCCGTCGGCTTCGACTCGGTGTGGCTCACCGAGCACAACTTCACCGGCGAGGCGGTCTACTGCGATCCGATCCCGTTCGCGAGCGCGCTCGCCGCGCGCACCTCGCGCGTGCGCATCGGGTTCGCGGTGATCCAGCTCGCGCTGCGGCACCCCGTCCGCCTCGCGGTGCAGCTGGCCCTCCTCGACAACCTGAGCCGGGGCCGTCTCGACGTCGGGGTCGGCCGCGGCACGCTCTACAACGAGTACGAGTTCGTCGGCTACGGGCTGCGCAGCGACGACAGCCGGGAGCGGAGCGCGGAGGCGCTCGAGGTGCTGATCCGGGCCTGGACCGAGGAGCCGTTCGCCCACCGGGGGAAGTTCTTCCAGGCGAGCTTCCCCGCGCTCCGGCCCCGCGTGTACCAGCGCCCCCACCCGCCGATCTGGCGCAGCGTGGTGACGCCCGCGTCGTTCGAGGAGTGCGGGCGGCAGGGGGTGCCGATCCTCACCTCGCGGATCCCGCTGGGCGCGATCCCGGAGCGCCTGCGGCTCTACGAGGAGGGCCTGGTGGCCGGCGGGCACCCGGCCCCGGTGCGCGAGCGCCTGCGGCGCGACGTGGCGGTGTGGCGCCACGTCTACGTGGCCCCCAGCCAGGCCCAGGCCGAGGACGAGCTGGCCGGCACGCTCGCGCACACCCGCCGGCACATGCTGGCGGCGCGCGAGGCCAATAATCCGCAGGACTACCGGGTGGATCCCGCGGTGGTGAATCCGTTCAACGACCCGCGGGTGCCGGAGGAAGACGCGGTGCGGTTCTCGCTCACCACCGGGGCGCTCTACGGCACGCCGGCGCGGGTCGCCGAGCAGGTGGCGGAGCTGCGCGACGCGGGCGTCCGGCACGTGCTGGCCCAGATGAGCTTCGGCTACCTGGGGCACGAGCGCATCATGGCCTCCATGCAGCGCTTCGGCCTCGAGGTGATGCCCGCGTTCCGGTAGGGCGCGCCCGTCCGGCGCGTGTTCTCATTCGGATCTCACCGTCCTCTCATCGGGCCGTGGTATCCGGAACACATGAGAGCTCCCCGCGGACCCTTCACCCTCCTCGCCCTGGTCGCGCTCGCCGGGCTTGCCGTCGCCGGTAGCGGACGGCCCGGCGCGACCGATTCCTACAAGGCCATCGCCCTCTACGCCGAGGCGATGTCCATCATCCACGACAAGTACGTGGACGAGCTGCCGTGGACGAAGCTCGTGCAGGACGGCATTCGCGGAGCGGTCCAGGGCCTGGACCCGGACAGCACGGTCGTCGCCGCGCTCCCCGATCGCCCGCCGACCGCGGGCGCGGGCGACGTCGGGCTCGCCCTGACCCGGCGCGGTGGAGGCCTGAGCGTGGTCGTGGCCCGGGACGGGATGCCGGCCCTGGCCGCGGGCATCCGAGCCGGTGATCGCATTCTCACGCTCGACGGCGAGGCGATCCGGGACATGGCGCCCGAGGCGGCCGCGGGCCGCCTGCGTGGCCAGCCCGGCAGCACGGTCACGCTCACGGTCATCCGGAGCGGCTGGACCGAGCCCCGGCCCTTCACCCTCACCCGGGTCAAGCCGCCCCGGGTGGACGTGACCGAGCGGGGCCTGGGCAACGGCATCCTCTACGTGCGGCTCCCACGCATCGACGACGCGACCGCGGGAGCGCTCGCGCACGTGCTCCAGACCACGCCCGCGGAGCAGGCCACCGGCCTCGTGCTCGACCTCCGGGACACCCTGGGCGGCCGGATCGAGGCGGTCCCGGCGATCGCCTCCCTGTTCCTCGACCCGGGCTGCCTCGTGGCCCGCGTCGAGAGCCGGACGGCGGGTAGCCCGCCGACCCTCACGACGACCGCCGCGGCGATCCGGTGGACGCGGCCGCTCGCGATCCTGGTGAGCCGGGGCACCGCGTCGGCCGCCGAGGTACTCGTGGGGGCGATGCAGGACAGCCGGCGCGCGGTCATCGTGGGCGCTCCCACGTTCGGCGACGCCACCAGCCGGTCCGCCATCCCGCTCGCGGACGGCTCCACGCTCGAGCTCACGACGGCCCGGTACCTGACGCCCGAGCGGCACCCGATCACCGGGCACGGCATCGCTCCCGACGTGGTCGCGACCGCGGCGAGCCCGGGCGCGGACTCCGAGCTGGAGCTGGCCTTCGAGGTAGTGAAGGCGGCGAGCATTCTCGAGCATGACTCGGCCATCGGGACCGGGCCCGCCCCCATCCAGGCCGCGCTCGGCCGGTGCGAGGCCCCCGCCGGCTGAGCCGTGACTCGTCCCCCAGGAGGTGCGTGATGGGTATCGTCCGGGTCCCTCTCGCGGTGCTGGCGGTGACGTTCCTCGCGGTGAGCGGAGCGGGAGCGGCGGAGCAGGTCTACACCGCGAAGCTCGACGGCGCATCCGAGGTTCCCAAGACGCCGAGCAAGTCGACCGCGGAGGCGGTCTTCACCGTCTCCCCGGACGGCAGCAAGATCGCGTACACGCTCACGGTGCACGATCTCGGCGACATCACGATGGCGCACATCCACCTGGGGACCGTCGGCAAGAACGGTCCGGTGGTGGTCTGGCTCTACCCGGCCTCGGGGAAGCCCACGCTGGTCAAGGGGCAGGAGAACGGCGAGCTCGCCGCCGGGGAGATCACCGCGGCGAGCCTGCGGGGGCCGGAGAGGGACAAGGCGCTCAGCGTGCTCGTCAAGGCGATCCAGGCCGGCGACGCCTACGTGAACATCCACACCGCCCTGCACAAGGCGGGGGAGATCCGCGGGCAGATCAAGTAGGCCGGATCGGCCCCGCGCGACCGCGGACGGAGCGGTGGTACGATGCCGCCACCATGGCCTACCCCCGAGCCTAGGAGCGCCCCCATGCGAATCGCGAACGACGTGACCGCCCTCGTCGGCAACACACCCCTGGTCCGGATCCGACGCCTCACCGAGGGCGCGGTGGGCCAGGTGGTCGCCAAGCTCGAGTTCTACAGCCCGGCCCACAGCGTCAAGGACCGGATCGGGGTGTCGATGATCGACGCGGCCGAGAAGGCCGGCCGCATCAAGCCCGACACCATCATCCTCGAGCCGACCAGCGGCAACACCGGCATCGGGCTGGCCTTCGTCTGCGCGGCCCGCGGCTACAAGCTCGTGCTGCTGATGCCCGACAGCATGAGCCGGGAGCGGCGGATGCTCCTGCGCGCCTACGGGGCGGACCTGATCCTGACCCCGGCCGCGGAGGGGATGCCCGGCGCGATCAAGCGCGCCGAGGAGATGGCCGCGGCCGACCCGCGCTACTTCATCCCCCAGCAGTTCGAGAACCCGGCGAACCCCGAGATCCACCGGCGCACCACCGCCGAGGAGATCTGGCGCGACACGGACGGCCAGGCCGACGTCTTGGTGGCCGGGATCGGCACCGGGGGCACCATCACCGGGGTGGGCGAGGTGCTCAAGGCGCGCAAGCCCACGTTCCGCTGCGTCGCGGTCGAGCCCGACGCCTCCCCGGTCCTCTCGGGCGGCGCCAAGGGCCCCCATCCCATCCAGGGCATCGGCGCGGGCTTCGTGCCCGCGGTCCTCAACACCAAGATCTACGACGAGATCATCCGGGTGAAGAACGACGACGCCTTCGCCTTCGCGCGGCGGGCCGCGCGCGAGGAGGGCCTCCTGGTGGGCATCTCGTCGGGGGCCGCGCTCTGGGCCGCGGTCGAGGTGGCGCGGCGGCCGACGAGCGCGGGCAAGATGATCGTGGTGATCATCCCCTCGTTCGGGGAGCGCTACCTCACCACCCCGCTCTACGCGGATCTGGCCGACTAGCCGACCGCGCCGGGGCGGAGGTGCTTGGCGAACCACTCGAGCAGGATCCGGAAGCGCTCGAGACGGTGGCGCGGCTTGCCGGAGCGCGTCAGCTCGTGGTTCTCGTCGGGGAAGCGGACGAAGACGACCTCGCGCCGGAGGGTCTTGAGCGCGACGAAGAGCTGCTCGGCCTGCTCGATCGGGCAGCGCAGGTCGTCCTCGGAGTGCAGGATCAGGAGCGGGGTCGTGATGTCCTTGGCGTAGGTGAGGGGTGACCGCTCGAGGTACTTCGCGGTGTCCTCCCAGGGCAGGATCCCGCCCAGCTCGACCTGGTTGAAGACGAATCCGATATCGCTGGTGCCGAACATGCTCGTCTGCACGTTGACCGCCCGCTCGGAGCAGGCGGCCCGGAACCGCTTCGAGTGCCCCACGATCCAGCTCGTCATGAACCCGCCGTAGCTGCCGCCGAGCAGGCCCAGCCGCTCGGGGTCGATCCAGTCGAAGCGGCGCAGCGCCTCGTCGAGGGCGGCCTGCACGTCGGCCGCGTCGCCGCCCCCCCAGTCGCCGACGACCGCGGAGGTGAAGGCCTCGCCGTAGCCCTGGCTGCCGCGGGGATTGGCGTACAGCACCCCGTAGCCCGCGCCGGCCTGGACCTGGAACTCGTCGAAGAACGGGTAGCCGTACTGGGCGTGGGGGCCGCCGTGGACGTTCAGCAGCAGGGGATAGCGGCGGCCCGGCTCGAAGCCGTGGGGCTTCATGATCCAGGCGTCGACCGTGAAGCCGGCGCGCTCGAAGCGGAACCGCTCGGGGCGCGCGAGGGTCACCTCGCGCGTCCACTCGCGGTTGAAGTCCGTCAGCTGGCGCTCGCCCCCACCGTCGGCGCCGCACACGAAGAGCGCGGACGGCGCGCCGGGATCGCTCGCGGTGAAGGCCAGCACCGAGCCGTCGCGGGAGGCCGAGTAGCTGCCGACCACGCGCTCGCCGCCCACGAGGCACCGCGGGGGCCCGCCGCCCACCTCGACCCGGAAGAGGCCGAGCGTGCCCTGGTCTTCCGCCGCGAGCGTGACCGCGCGGCCGTCCGCGCTCCAGAGCGGGGGGACGCCGAGCGGCCCGCAGGAGCGGTCGAAGCCCTCGGTCCGGCACCGCGGCGCGCCGCCCGCCACGGGAACGGTGAAGAGCCGGATGTTCCGGCCGAAGGCGTTGCGGCTCGCGCGGCCCAGGTAGGCGACCATGTCCCCGGCGGGGGAGAAGGCGGGATGGCCGGCCGGCCCCCGCGTGTCGGTCAGCCGTCGCGGCGCGCCGCCCTCCGCGGGGACCAGCCAGATGTCGCTCGCGTCGTCGTGGTCGCGCTCGTCGTGGCGAGCGGCGGCGAAGGCGAGGGTCCGGCCGTCGGGCGACCAGGTCGGATCCGCGTGGTCGTAGTCACCCTCGGTCAACTGGCGGGGCTCGCCGCCGTCGGCGCCAACCGTGAAGATCTGCGGTCGCCGGTCGTAGGTGAAGCCCTCGCCGTTGAACCGGTACTTGAGCGTGGTGATGACGCGCGGGGGGCGCGACTTCCGCTTCTCCTCCTCGGACTCGGGCTCCACCCAGCCGCCCACGCGCGAGACGAAGGCCAGCCGCGTCCCGTCGGGCGACCACTCGGGGGCGCTCACGCCGTGACGGAGATCGGTCAGGCGCGTGGGCTCGCCGCCCGCCACCGGCATCACGTAGAGCTGGCCCTGCTGCTTGGCGTCGCGCTCGGAGACGAACGCCAGCCGCGTGCCGTCGGGAGACCAGCGCGGCACGGTGTCCCTCCGCGGCCCGGCGGTGAAGCGCCGGGGCTCACCGCCCGCGGCGTCGACCAGCCAGATCTGGGAGAGATACTCGTCCCGCTCCTCGGAGAGCGTGGTGACC
>DATFAJ010000548.1:0-5468 GCA_035254745.1 Candidatus Methylomirabilota bacterium
GTGCAGGGGACGGTCCTGTTCGTGGCCGCGGCGTACGTGCTCATCAACGTGGTGGTCGACGTAGCCTACGCCTACGTCGACCCGCGGATCCGCATCGGATGAGCGCGGCGGCCGGCCTGGGGCGGCACCGCGGCGCCCTGATCGGGCTCCTGATCCTGGCCGCGCTCGCGGCCATGGCGGTGGGGGCCCCGTGGCTCAGCGCGCGGGACCCGATCCGCACCGCGCCCCGCGAGGCCCTGCAGGCCCCGGGGGCGCGCTTCGTGCTGGGCAGCGATCAGTTCGGGCGCGACGTGGCGAGCCGGGTGCTCCACGGGGCCCGCGTGTCGCTGCTGGTCGGGGTGATCTCGGTCTCGATCGCGGTGGGGCTCGGGGCGCCGATCGGGCTCGTGTCCGGCTACTACGGCGGCCGGCTCGACGCGCTGATCATGCGGGTGATGGACGTGATGCTCGCCTTCCCCGGCATCCTGCTCGCGCTCGCCATCGTCAGCGTGCTCAGTCCCGGGCTCGGCAACGTGATGATCGCGGTGGGGCTCTCGGCGGTGCCGGGCTACGCCCGCCTGGTGCGGGCCACCGTGCTCTCCGCGCGCGAGCACCTCTACGTGGAGGCGGCCCGCGCGCTCGGGGGTCGCGACGGGGGCATCCTGGTGCGCGACATCCTGCCCAACGTGGTGGCGCCGCTCATCGTCACCGCCACCCTCGGCCTGGGCGGCGCGATCCTCTCCGCGGCCGCGCTGAGCTTTCTCGGGCTGGGCAGCCAGCCGCCCCAGCCCGAGTGGGGCCGCATGCTGAGCGAGGGCCGTGACTACCTGCGCGAGGCGTGGTGGATCTCGACGTTCCCCGGCCTCGGCATCCTGCTGACCGTGCTCGCCATGAACCTGGTCGGCGACGGGCTGCGCGACGTCCTGGATCCGCGGCTCAAGACCTGACCGGATTCTGGTAGACTCGGCCCCGCCATGGACCTCAAGGATCGCGTCGCGCTCGTGGCCGGAGGCACCGGGACGCTCGGGATCGCGATCGCGCGGGCGCTCGCCGCCGCGGGCGCGCACGTGGGGATCACGTTCCTGGAGCGGAAGGACGCCGCGCGCGAGACGTGCGCCGCGGTGGAGGCGCTCGGCCGCAAGGCCTGGAGCGTCGCGCTCGATCAGACCGACGCGGCCGTGATCCCGGTCGCGGTCAAGGCGGCGGCGAGCCATTTCGGCCGGCTCGACATGCTGGTCAACAACGCGGGATGGAACATCGCCATCCCGTTCCCCGATCTCGAGGCCCTCGACCCCGCCACCTGGGACCGGCTCTTCGCCACCAACCTCCGCGGCCCGTATCTGATCTGCCGGGCCGCCGCGCCCTTCCTCAAGGCGAGCGGGGCCGGCCGCATCGTGAACATCGCCTCGGTGGCGGGGCTGAACCCCGGCGGCAGCAGCATCGGCTACGCGACGAGCAAGGCCGGCCTCATCCACCTCACGCGCTGCCTCGCGGTGGCGCTGGCGCCGGAGGTCAGCGTGAACTGCGTGGCCCCCGGCCTCATGGAAGGCACGCGGATGACCTCGCGGCTACGGCCCGAGACCGCCGACGGCGCGCGTCAGCGCGCGGTGCTCAAGCGCGCGGCGCGCGTGGAGGACGTGGCGGATCAGGTGGTCGCGTTCTGCCGGTCGGACAGCGTCACCGGCCAGGTGCTGAACGTCGATGCGGGAGTGTTTTTCCACTGAGGTCTTCATCTGCGGGGGCCCAGAAATGGCCCCCGCACTCCCCCAGTCGGCGGACAACCGTTCCGGCGCGGCCCCCGCACTCCCCCAGTCGGCGGCTACTGGCTAGGCGCCGGCTTTCTCGATCTTCGCCCACGTGTCCCGCAGGCCGACGCTCCGATTGAACACCGGGCGGCCCGGGCGGTGGTCCTTCCAGTCCGCCACGAAGTAGCCGACGCGCTCGAACTGTACGTGGTCTTCGGGGGCGGCCTCCGCGAGCGCGGCCTCGACCTTGGCCCCGCAAACCGTCTCGAGCGAGCCCGGGTTGATCACGCTCTTGAAGTCGGGAGCCTCGTCCGGCTTCGGCACCGTGAAGAGGGTGTCGTAGAGCCGCACCTCGGCGTCGACCGCGTGCGCAGCCGACACCCAGTGGATGGTCGACTTGATCTTGCGGCCCTTGACCTCGCCCCCGCGGGTCTCGGGGTCGTAGGTGCAGCGCACCTCGGTGACCTCCCCGGTCGCGGGGTCCTTCGTCAGCCCGGTGCACTTGACCGCGTAGGCCGAGCGCAGCCGGACCTCCACTCCGGGTGAGAGGCGGAAGTACTTGGGCGGCGGCGTCTCGCGGAAGTCGTCCTGCTCGATCCACAGCACGCGCGAGAAAGGGACCTTGCGCGTCCCCGCCTCGGGGTCTTCCGGGTTGTTGGCCGCCTCCATCTCCTCGACCTGCCCCTCCGGGTAGTTCTCGACCACCAGGCGCAGCGGCCGCAGCACCGCCATCCGCCGGAGCGCGCGGCGGTTCAGGTCCTCGCGCAGGCAGTGCTCGAGCAGCGCGACCTCGACCAGGTTCGCGGCCTTGGTGATGCCGATGCGATCGCAGAAGTCGCGGATGGCCGCCGCGGTGTAGCCGCGCCGGCGGAGCCCGGCCAGCGTCGGCATGCGCGGGTCGTCCCACCCGCTCACGAGCCCGTCCTGCACCAGGGTGAGCAGCTTGCGCTTGGACATCACGGTGTGGCTCAGGCTCAGGCGCGCGAACTCGATCTGGCGGGGGTGGTAGACGCCGAGCGCGTCGAGGTACCAGTCGTAGAGCGGGCGATGGTCCTCGTACTCGAGCGTGCACAGCGAGTGGGTGACGCCCTCGATCGAGTCGGACTCGCCGTGGGCCCAGTCGTACATCGGGTAGATGCACCAGCGGTCGCCGGTCCGGTGGTGCGACGTCTTGCGCACGCGGTACATCACCGGGTCGCGCAGGTTGAGATTCGGGTGCGCCATGTCGATCTTGGCGCGGAGCACCCGGGTCCCGTCCTCGAACTCGCCGGCCCGCATCCGCGCGAACAGGTCGAGGTTCTCCTCCACGCTGCGCCCGCGCCACGGGCTCTCCCGCCCGGGCTCGGTCAGGGTGCCGCGATGGGCCCGGATCTCCTCCGCCGAGAGGTCGTCGACGTACGCGCGGCCGGCCCGGATGAGCGCAACCGCCCACTCGTAGAGCTGCTCGAAGTAGTCGCTCGCGTAGTAGAGGTGGCGGCCCCAGTCGAAGCCGAGCCAGCGGACGTCGCGCGTGATCGCGTCGACGTACTCCTGGCTCTCCTTGGTGGGGTTGGTGTCGTCGAAGCGCAGGTGGCAGCGGCCGCCCAGCTCGAGCGCCAGGCCGAAGTCGAGACAGATGGCCTTGGCGTGCCCGATGTGCAGGTAGCCGTTGGGCTCCGGCGGGAATCGGGTGACCACCGGGGGGGTGAAGCGCCCGCTCCGGAAGTCCTCCAGGGCCGCGTCCTTGATGAAGTGGGAGGGCTTGGAAGGCTCGGCCATGGCCCTGATCGTAACATCGACCCGCCCCCGGACGGTGGCCCCCCGCGAGCCCCGGACCCGACCCGCGGGGAGGGCGGGGAGGCGGTTCGGTCGGAGTACAATAGTCCTCTATGCCCGAGCCGCTGCGCGTTCGCTTTCCCCCCAGCCCGACCGGCCATCTGCACGTGGGCGGCGCCCGCACCGCGCTGTTCAACTGGCTCTTCGCCCGCCACCACCATGGGACGTACGTCCTTCGAATAGAGGATACCGACCTCTCGCGCTCCACCGAGGAGTACACCCAGTCGCTGCTCGAGGCGCTGCGCTGGCTCGGCCTCGACTGGGACGAGGGTCCGCCCACCCCCGGCTATCGCCAGACCGAGCGGTTCGACGTCTACCGCACGCACGCCCTCCGCCTGCTCGCCGAGGGCAAGGCGTACCGCTGTCGCTGCACGCCGGAGACGCTCGAGGCCCTGCGGAAGACCGCGGAGGCGCGGAAGGAGACCTTTCGCTACCCGGGCACCTGCCGCGGGGCCAACGTGCCGGCCTCCGAGCCGCACGCGCTGCGGCTGGCGATCCCGCGCGAGGGCGAGACCGTGGTCCACGACGTGGTCCGGGGCGACGTGGCGTTCAGCCACGCCGAGCTCGACGACTGGATCCTGGTGCGCACCGACGGCACGCCGACCTACAACTTCTGCGTGGTGGTGGACGACGTGACCATGAGGATCACCCACGTCATCCGGGGGAACGATCACCTCTCCAACACCCCGAAGCAGGTGCTCTGCTACGAGGCCCTGGGCTACCCGCTGCCGGCCTTCGCCCACATCCCGATGATCCTGGCCGCCGACAAGACGCGGCTGTCCAAGCGGCACGGGGCCACCTCGGTGCTCGCGTTCCGGGACATGGGGATCCTCCCCGAGGCCATGGTGAACTACCTGGCGCGCCTCGGGTGGTCGCACGGCGACCAGGAGATCTTCACGCGGCAAGAGTTGGTCGAGCACTTCGACCTGGCCCACGTGGGCTCGGCCGACGCGGTCTTCGACCTCGAGAAGTTCAAGTGGGTGAACCACCAGTGGATCATGCGGCTGCCCGCCGAGCGCCTGGCGCGGGAGCTCGCGCCCTTCCTCGACCGGGCCGGGCTGCCCGCCCCGCGCGACCTCGCCTGGCTCGGCCGCGTGGTGGAGACGCTGCGGGAGCGGGCGCGCACCCTCGTCGAGATGGCCGAGCAGGCGGTCTTCTACCTGAAGGCGCCCGCGGCGTACGACCCGCAGGCCACCGCCAAGTTCTGGAAGGACCACGCGCCCGAGCGCTACGCGCTGCTCATCAAGCGGCTGGAGGCCCAGGAGACGATGGACCCGGGGGCGCTCGAGGGGCTCTACCGATTCCTCGCCGCCGATCTGGGCCTCAAGCTGGTGGACCTGGCCCAGCTCACCCGCATCGCGCTGACCGGCAAGGCCGCGAGCCCCCCGATCTTCGAGGTGGTGAGCATCCTGGGCAAGCCCGAGACCCTCGCGCGGCTCAGGACGGCGGCGGCCGCGGTGGGGGCGCCCCGGTGAGGCGGCTCCTCCTCGCGCGCCACGGGCAGTCGCTCTCCAACGCGGTCCGCCGCTTCCAGGGCGCTCAGGACGTGGCCCTCTCGCCGCTCGGCGTCCGGCAGGCGGAGGCCCTGGCCCTGGCCGTCGAGCGGCGCCGGGTCGCGCACGTCTACGCGAGCCCGCTCGAGCGCGCCCGGCGCACCGCCGAGATCGCGGTGGCGGGATCCGGAGTGGCGCTCACGCTGCTCGACGACCTGCGCGAGCTGTCGCTGGGCGACTGGGAGGGCTGCACGGTGGAGGAGATCCGCACGCGGCCCGGCGATCCCTACGCCCAGTGGGTCCGCGACCCGGTGCTCTGCCTGCCCCCGGGCGGCGAGCCGCTCGCGGAGGTGCAGGCCCGGGTGCTCCGGGCGGTCGACGCGATCGCGGCCGCGCACCCCGACGGCGAGGACGTGCTGATCGTCGCCCACGGCGG
>DATFAJ010000549.1:0-6327 GCA_035254745.1 Candidatus Methylomirabilota bacterium
CTCCGGCGCCGGAACTATCTGTCGGAAGCAGATATGCCGTACGAGATCGACCTGCCGTACCGCGACGGCAACCGGCTCGTCTACGACAGCGGAGACTTCGAGGCGGGTCTGGAGGCCGCGTTGGCCGCCGTCGGCTACGACGCGCTCCGCCGCGAGCAGAAGGAGCTTCGCGCCAGGGGCGTGTACCGGGGCATCGGAATCTCGGGCTATGTCGAGGGCACGGCCATCGGACCCTACGAGGGCGCGACGGTGAGGCTCGACGCGTCGGGCCGGGCGGTGGTGGCCACGGGCGCGTGCTCCCAGGGGCAGGGGCACGAGACGTCGTTCGCACAGATCGCGGCGGACGCGCTCGGCATCCCGCTCGACTGGGTGACGGTGGTGGGCGGCGACACCGCCGCCATCCCGTTCGGCGTCGGCACCTTCGCCTCGCGCAGCGCGGTCAACGCGGGCAGCTCGATCCACGAGGCCTCCGGCCGGGTGAAGGAGAAGATCGTCGCGGCGGCGGCGGCCCTGCTCGAGGCCGCGCCCGCCGACATCGAGGTGAGCGAGGGCACGGTCGCGGTGCGGGGGGCGCCCGGCTCGGTCACCCCGCTGGCCGCGGTGATCCGGGCCGCGATCCCCACCTTCGCGAAACCCGGAGTCACCGCCCTCGACTTCGAAGCCACCGTCTACCACCATCAGCCCACCGTGACCTACACGAGCGCGGTGCACGTGGCGGTGGTGGACGTCGACACCGGGACCGGCGCGGTGGCCCTCCGCCGCTACCTGGTCGCCCACGACTGCGGCAAGGTGATCAACCCGGTCATCGTGGAGGGCCAGATCCACGGCGGGGTGGCGCAGGGTGTGGGCGGCGGGCTGCTCGAGGAGATGGTCTACGACGAGCAGGCCCAGCTCCTGACCGGGACCTTCATGGACTACCTCGTGCCCACCGCGATGGAGCTGCCCGCGATCGAGACGGTCCACCTCGAGTACCCGTCGCCGCGCAACCCGCTCGGCATCAAGGGCATCGGGGAGGGCGGCGCCATCTCGCCGCCCGCGGCCATCGCCAACGCGGTGGAGGACGCGCTCGCGCCCTGGAAGGTCCGGGTGACGCGGACGCCGCTCGGCCCGTCGGTGGTGCTGGGCCTGCTGGGGAAGGCGTGAAGCCCGCGCCGTTCGACTACGTGGCGCCGGCCAGCCTCGACGAGGCGGTCTCGGCCATGGCCGCCGGCGGCGGCGACGCCAAGGTGCTCGCGGGCGGCCAGAGCCTCGTCCCGATGCTGGCCCTCCGCCTCGCGCGGCCGACGGTGCTGGTCGACATCAACCGTCTGCCCGGCCTCGACGGCATCCGCGAGGCGTCCGGCATGCTCGAGATCGGCGCCCTCGTCCGTCAGCGCGCGCTCGAGCGCTGGGCCGCCACCCGGTCGCCGCTGTTCGCCGAGGTGCTCCGGCACGTGGCCCATCCGCCGATCCGCAATCGCGGCACCGTGGTGGGCAACGTGGTGCACGCCGACCCTGCGTCCGAGCTGCCGGCCCTCCTCCTGTGCCTGGAGGGCGTGGTGGTCGCCCGCGGCCCCCGGGGAGAGCGCATGATCCCGGCCGATCGCTTCTACCGCGCGCCGCTCACCACCGCGCTCGCCGCCGACGAGCTCGCCACCGCGGTGCGCTTCACGCTGCCGGCGGCCGGCGCGGGCTGGGGCTTCGCGGAGGTCTCCCGCCGCCACGGCGACTTCGCGCTGGTGGGCGCGGTGGCGGTGTTGACCCGCGCGGCCGACGGCACCGTCGCCCGCGCTCGCCTCGCCTTCTTCGGGGCCGGGGGCACGCCGGTGCGGGGCCTGCCGGTCGAGCAGACGCTCCCCGGGCAGTCGCCGACCCCCGCGCGCCTCGCCGAGGCGGCGCGGGCGGCGGCCGCCACGCTCGCGCCCGACGGCGACATCCACGCCACCGCGGCGTACCGGCGCCAGGTCGCCGCCACGCTGGCCGAGCGCACGCTGACCGCCGCGCTGGCGCGGTGCGGAGGGACGACGTGACCAGAACGATCCGCGTGACCGTCAACGGCCACGAGCACGAGCGCACGGTGGAGGTGCGCCAGACCCTGGCCGATTTCCTTCGAGAAGACCTGGAGCTGACCGGCACCCACGTGGGCTGCGAGCACGGCGTGTGCGGGGCGTGCACGGTGCTGCTCGACGGCGAGCCGATCCGCGCCTGTCTCATGCTGGCGGTGCAGGCCGACGGCCAGCGCCTCACCACCATCGAGGGCGTCGCCCCCGCCGACGGCCTGCACCCGGTGCAGGAGGCCTTCTGGGCCAAGCACGGGCTGCAGTGCGGCTACTGCACTCCCGGGATCATCATGAGCGCCTGCGCGTTCCTCCGCGAGCGGCCCGCGCCCTCGCGCGAGGAGATCCGCGAGATGCTGGCCGGACACCTCTGCCGCTGCACCGGCTACCACTTCATCGTCGAGGCCATCGAGGCGGCCGCCCAGGCGCTCGCGCCGCCCGTACCCCGCCCCACACCTCGGAAGGAATAGGAGACCCGTCATGCTCGTCCGCCTCGTCGTCGCATCGCTGCTCGCCCTGTGCCTGCCCGTCGCGACCGCCCACGCCCAGAGCTCGCTCGTGGTCAGCGTGTGGGGCGGCAACTGGAAGGACACGGTGGAGCGCGTGATCGGGAAGGCGTTCACCGCCAAGACCGGCATGCCGGTCGAGTTCGAGGTGGGGGGCACCATCGACCGCCTGGCCAAGGCCCGGGTGGCCAAGGGCAACCCCCTCGTGGACCTCACGTTCACCACCAGCCACGTGGGGCGGCTCTACATCTCGGATGGGCTCTTCGCCCCGCTCGACATGGCCAAGCTCCCGAACGCCAAGCAGGTCGCGCGGGAGGCCCTGAGGAGCGAGTACCAGATGGGCGGCTGGAGCTACGTGTACACGATCGTGTACCGCCCGGACCTGGTGAAGGAGGAGATCACGAAGTGGTCGGATCTCTGGAAGCCCTCGCTCAAGGGCAAGATCGCGATGCCCGACTTCGATCCCTCGCACATCATCACGATCGCAGCCCTGATGGAGGGCGGCAACGAGGCGACCTGGCAGAAGGGCCAGGAGCGGCTCAAGGCGCTCAAGCCGAGCATCGTGGCCTTCTACTCGACCGACGCCCAGAGCCAGGACCTGATGAAGACCGGCCAGGCACCGGTGCAGGTGATGCTCTCGGTCAACGCGTATCACCTCCAGGAGCAGGGCATCGCGGTCAAGCTGGTCCAGCCCAAGGACTACCCGGGCGTGGTCGGGATCGACTGCATGTCGGTGATGGCCGGAACCAAGAAGGCGGACGCCGCGCATCAGTTCATCGACCTGGCGCTGTCGAAGGAGATCCAGACCGAGCTCGCCAAGGCGCTCAAGGCCGGCCCGGTGAACGGCGGGGCCACCGTGCCCGCCGCCTACCACGGCCAGCCGGGCATCTTCCTGACCCCGGCGGAGTGGAAGGAGCGCGCCTACAGCATCAACGACGAGGTGCGGGCCAAGAACCTGCCCGCGTGGCGCGAGTGGTTCACCGCCAACATCGTAAAGTAGCGCGGTGCGGTGGCTCCTGACCCCGGCCCTGCTCGTCGTCGCGGTGTTCGCGGCCGCGCTCTCCGCGCTGCTGCGGTACAGCGTGCTCGAGTTCGTGCCGGGGTCGCTGCAAACCGGCGGGCCGACCGTCGCCAACTTCACCGGCATCATGAGCCGGCAGTACCTGGGGGCGGTCTGGGACACCGTGCTGCTGAGCGCGGCCACCACCGCGCTCACCCTGGTCGCCTCCTACCCGGTGGCCTACGTGCTCGCCCGCACCCCCTCGGCCCGCGTGCGCTCGACGCTCCTGGTGCTGACCCTGGCCCCGTTCTTCACCGGCGCGATCGTGCGGACCTACGCCTGGATGCTGGTCCTGGGCAACACGGTGGTCACCTGGCCGGTGCCGATGCTGTTCACGGCGCGGGGCGTGCTGGTGGGCCTCGTGCACTTCTCGATGCCGACCATGATCCTGCTGCTCGCCGCCGCGATCAGCCACATCGACCCGCTCTACGAGCGCGCCGCGGCCAGCCTGGGCGCGAGCCCCGGCCGCGTGTTCCGGCGGGTGACGCTGCCGCTCTCCATGCCGGGCGTCGTCTCGGGCTCGGTGATCGTGTTCGCCTGGACGCTGAGCGCCTTCGCCACCCCCGAGCTGCTCGGCGGCGGCCGGGTCAAGATGATCGCCAACGTGGTTCGCGACCTGGCGCTGGACTCCTTCAACTGGCCCGGGGGCGCGGCCTTCGCGGTGATGGCGCTCGCGGTGACGCTCGCCCTGCTCGCCGGGGTCGGGCGGCTCACCACGCCGGCGGACCGGGGCGCGTGATGCTCCGGCTCGCGGTCCTGGTGCTGCTCGCGTTCATGACCCTGCCGACGGTCGTGGTCGTCGCGGTCTCGTTCAACCCGACCGCGATCCTGTCGTTCCCGCCCAGCGGGCTGTCGCTGCGCTGGTACGTCAACGTGATCACGTATCCCCAGTTCCAGCGGGCGGCGTGGAACAGCCTCCTGGTCACCGCGGGCGCGGTGGCGCTGGCCATGCCGATCGGCACCGCGGCGGCGCTCGGCCTGGCCCGGGGGCGGCCGCGCGCGGCCTCGCTCTGGGCCACCGTCCTCCTCTCGCCGCTGGTGGTGCCCGGGGTCGCGGCCGGGCTCGGCTTCCTCATCGTGGGGGCCGCGCTCGGGCTGCTGCGCAGCCGGGTCGTGCTGATCGCGGCCCACGTGGCCCTGGTGCTGCCGTTCGTGGTGCGCTCGGTGGGGGTCAGCGTGCGCAACCTCGATCCCACGCTCGAGCGCGCGGCGGCCAGCCTGGGGGCGACCCCGTGGCGCGCCTTCCGGCGCGTGACGCTGCCGCTGCTGCGCCCCGGCCTGCTCGCCGCCCTGCTGTTCGCGGTGATCGTGTCGCTGAACGAGTTCGTGGTCTCGCTCTTCATCTCGACGCGGCTGACCGAGATCCTGCCGGTCGCGATGTTCACCTACGTCGTCAACTACACGGATCCGACCATCGCGGCGCTCTCCACCCTCTTCATCGTGGGCACCTTCGTGATCGTCTGGCTCGCCGACCGGTTCCTCGACCTGGGCGGCGTCTTCCTCCACCACCGGTGAGGCGGCGCTGATGGCCCGCGCGGTGGTGGAGCTGGCCGGCTGCACCCGCGACTACGGCGGCATCCGCGCGGTGGCCGGTCTCGACCTGGTCGTCTACGAGGGGGAGCTGCTCTCGCTGCTGGGGCCGTCCGGCTGCGGCAAGACCACCACCCTCAACCTGATCGCCGGGTTCGTGCTGCCCACCGCGGGCCGGGTGCGCATCGACGGCCAGGACGTGACCGATCGGCCCGCCCATCAGCGCGGGCTCGGGGTGGTGTTCCAGTCCTACGCCCTCTTTCCGCACCTCTCGGTCTGGGAGAACGTGGCCTTCGGCCTGCGCGAGCGGCGGACGCCCCGGCCCGAGATCGAGCGCCGGGTGGGGGCCGCGCTGAGCCTGGTGCGCCTCGACAGCCGGGCGGAGCACCGCCCGGCTCAGCTCTCGGGGGGCATGCAGCAGCGGGTGGCCCTGGCCCGGGCGCTCGTGTACGAGCCGCGCGTGCTGCTCCTGGACGAGCCGCTGGCCGCGCTTGACAAGAAGCTGCGCGAGGAGATGCGGAGCGAGCTGCGGGAGATCCAGCGCTCGGTCGGCATCACCACGATCTTCGTCACCCACGACCAGGCCGAGGCCCTCGGGCTCTCGGACCGCATCGCGGTCATGCACGGCGGGCGCATCGAGCAGCTCGGCGCCCCGCGCGAGATCTACGAGCGCCCCGCGACCCGCTTCGTGGCCGAGTTCATCGGCGCCTCCACCGTGCTGCGCGGCCGGGCGACCGGCCCGGACCGGGTGGCCCTCGCGGACGGCGTCGCGCTGCGGGTGCTGGGCCTGGCCGGGCTCCGGGCCGGCGAGGCGGTCGAGCTGGCCATCCGGCCGGAGCGCATCCGGCTCACCGCTGGGGCGGGGGAGAACGTGATGGACGGACGCGTCGTCGGGGTCGTCTACCAGGGTGTGCAGACCGAGCTGACCGTCGAGATCGGGGGCGGCCAGCGCCTGCTCGTCTTCGTGGCCGAGCCCGCGCCGGCCGCGCTCGCGCCGGGGCAGGCGCTGCGCCTGCATCTGCCCGCCGACGCGTTCATGCGCCTCGGGCCCGCGGGCGAGGGGGCCGGCCGGTGACCGGGATCGAGCAGATCGTCGCGGGGCTCGAGGCGGCCCAGGTCTCGATCGTGGCCTCGGTGCCGGACACGTGGATCGGCCGGCTGATGGTCGGCGTGCGCCGCTCCCCGCGGCTGCGCG
>DATFAJ010000550.1:0-3116 GCA_035254745.1 Candidatus Methylomirabilota bacterium
CCGCCCGGCGATCCAGAGCCGGGCGGGCTCTTTCCCATCGTGAACCGGGCGGGGCCCGCTCGTCAGGCGGCGCCTTCGGCGGGCAACTCCCGGGTGGCGGTCAGCTTCACCCAGGTCTTCACGTTGAAATGATACTGGTAGACGTTGCCCTCCTCGTCGAGCGCGAAGAGGTTGTTCTGCGACGCGCAGAGCTGGATGAACTTGGTCATGCGGCAAATCCTCCTGGTCTGCCCGTGACGCCCTACTGGCCGGCGCCGATCGAGACCACGAAGTTGACGACTTCCTCCCGGAACGGGGACGGGATGTAGGCGAGCTCGAGACGGATCTCCTTGAGCCGCTCCGCCTCGAGCGCCTCCACCGGGAACTCCACGTCGAGGACCCGGGTCGCGTCCTGCCCGGGATCGAGCCGCTCGTCTCCGTACGGGGTGAACCGGACGATCGACTCGGTCCGGGTCCCCTCGAGCTTGATCACCTGCCCGTGGGCATCCATGAACAGGAGCTTGCCCTCGACGAGTCGCACCGTCCGGTTCACGGACGTGTTCTCGAGGCGCAGGGTGCCGGTGAGCCGGGCCGGCGAGACGACGCGGTCGGTGCCCTGCTCGACGCGCTCGGTGACCTTCAGATCGACGACCTCGCCCGTGATGATCCCGCACTTGACCGTCATCGACGGCGGCGTTACCGGATAGGTCCTGTCCTCTATCACCGCTCCTCCTCGAGCTCTAGGGCTGCTTGCGGGCGAACGAGACGGCCGACCGGCCCGCCCCCTGGAAGAATCCGTCCATTCGCGTACCGTCCCGGCTGATGCTGCACGAGAAGCTCATGGCCGGGCTCCCCGGGATCGTGGGCGCGCCCCGGACCGCCAGGGTGCTCCCGACCAGGGTGCCCACGAAGAGAACGTCGCGATTCTCGGAGGGCGTGCCGGGACTCGCCCGCCAGTAGACGGTGCCTTCGACCCGGTCTCCGGATACCCGGGTGACCGTCAGGTAGACCGCGTCGCTGACCCCCAGGCCGTTGTTCCACTCTCCGACCCAGGCGCCGACCAGGGCCTGCGGCTCGATCGCGGCCACGCCCGACGCCGAGGCGAGCCCCAGGAGCGCGGCGAGGACGCCGACGCGCCACCGCCGCCGCATAGGGTCAGTCACAACGCCAGATGCCGTCGGCCATCTTCTTGCCGCCCTTCTTCACGGTGTAGGAGACGGTCAGGCTGGTCCCGACGGCGAGCTCGCTCGCCGCCTGCTTGGCGCTGAGGAAGACCTGCGTGCCGTCGCGAAGGACGATGTAGTCCGCGTGGCGCTCCCGCAGAATGCCGACGATGACCCCGCCCGCCATGCCGAGGTACGCCCCCGTCAGCCCGCGATGCTGTGCCATCGCGCGGTGCGGAGACCGGTCGCTCTACTTGGTGGCCGCGGTCTTGAGCAGCGCGGACGCGCAGCCTTCCGCCACCGCCCGGTTGGGATCCGCCTGCCCCGGGAACGTCGCCCATCCGGTCTTCATCACGAACTCGGTCTGCTCCCAGGACGACGTGATCGCGTTGAGCTCGCCGACCTTCTTGACGCGCGCCACATCGGCCTTCTCACCGGCGAGACAGATCGGCACCAGCGCGGCCGTCACCGCCGCGTCGGCCTGCTTGATCGCCATCTGCCCCGCGGTACCACTGGTCGTCCAGCCGCCCCAGCCAAATCCCACGATCATCGTGAGAACACCACCGACTACCGCACCCCAGATTCCCGGCTTCAACCATACGGGCTGCACCATCATGAGTTGCCTCCTGGCACCTTCGGAGAATGGGTGAATCGCGGTCTCAGTGTAGGGAGGCGCTCGCCGCCCCGGTAGTGGACCAAAGTCCAACCCCGGGGGCGAGGCCGAGGCGGCCGGGGGGCCTACGCGGGCCAGGCGGCGGGGTGCGTGCCGGGGGGTACGGTCGGACGCGCCCAGAACGCGGGCGTCTCCGCGAGGCGCGCCGCAGGCCGAACGTGGCGGAGCCGGCCGAACGGCGTGTCCATGTCCGCCATCAGGTCCTGGACCGCGTCCGGCGCGAGGTCGGGGGTGCTCCGGCCCTCGACGCGTCCGAGCGCGTCGACCCAGCGGCCGGTCTGGGCCAGCGACACCCGCACCAGGTAGCTCCCGCCCTCGCGCGCGCGACGCGCCAGCGCCATCTGGGCCCCGAAGGCGGCGAGATAGCCGGTCCCGTGATCCACGACCTGGGCGGGCAGGTGCCGCGGCGCCTCACCGCCGGCGGCGACTCCCTGCTCGTGCGCCATCCCGCTCACCGACTGGATGATGGTCTCGAAGCCCCGTCGCTCGCGCCACGGCCCCTCGTGCCCGAACGCGGAGAGGGTCACGTAGACGATGCCGGGACGGAGCCGCGCCACGTCCTCGGGCGCCAAGCCCCAGTGGGCGAGCGCCCCGGGCCGGTAGGACTGGGAGAAGACGTCGGCGCCGCGGATGAGCCCGCGCAGCGTCTCCAGGTCGGCGCCGCGCCGCAGGTCGAGCGACGCGGAGAGCTTGCCCAGGCCGGTGTCGACCACGAGGCCGGGGACGTTCGGCAGGTGCGGGGCGGTGACGAGCAGCACGTCGGCCCCGTAGGCGGCCAGGGTGCGACCGCAGACCGGTCCCGCGATGACGCGGGTGAGGTCGAGCACCCGCAGGCCCGAGAGCGCCCGCGGCCCGTCGCCGGCCGGCTCGGGCGGCGCCTCGCCGATCTTCACGATCTCGAACAGGGGCAGCGCCGCGACCGCGCGCCCCTGCGGGTGCGCGTGCCACTCCGCCCGCGAGCGCACCATGCCGGTGGGCAGACCGGCCGCCGCGAACGCGTCCTCGAGGTCGCCGGCCGTCCACTTCGCCACCGCGTCGGCGACGGCCTCGCGAGTGGCCTCGCAGCCGAGCAGCTTGAGCGCCCCCTCGCGATGGTGCGGCAGGTTGGAGTGGATCTGGATGAAGCGCCCGTCGCCGGCGCGGTAGAAGCCGAAGACCGGATCCCGGCGATCGAGCGAGGGATCGGTCTCGAGCCGCTGGTACCGCTCGCTCCGGAACGCGGCGACGGCGGCCCGCAGGTCGACCGAGACGGCCTGCTCCCGGCCGGTCCGCAGGCGCCAGATCTCGGTGGCCGCGAGGGC
>DATFAJ010000551.1:0-2375 GCA_035254745.1 Candidatus Methylomirabilota bacterium
CGACCCACGTGGTGGCGCAGCATCCGGTAGGTGAGCTCCGGCCCGTCGGGGACCACCACCGCCGGGACGGTGGCGCGCCCGACGTCGAGGAGGGAGAGCACGGTGCTCGTGAGGTCGGAGGCCACCGGGGGCAGCGCCTCGACCGCGGCGCTCGGTCCCACCGCGCCGTGGGCGCCGGAGGCGGGGCCGCGGCGGAGCTTCATGAGCAGGTCGCGCATCGAGATGATGCCGACCAGCTTGCCCCCCGCCACCACCGGGATGTGCCGGTAGCCGTGGGCCGCGAACCGTCGGAAGGCGTCGATGACCTCCTCCGACTCCTGGACGGTGTCGGGGTCCACGGTCATGTAGTCGCCGACCAGGGCGGTCCGGGCGTCGGCCGCGCCGGCCGCGAAGCGGACCAGGTCGCGCTCGGTCAGGATGCCGATCGGGGCCTCGTCGCGCACCACCACGACCGAGCCGACCCGGCGCGCGTACATGAGGGAAGCCGCGTCCGCCACGCTCGCCCCCGCCTCGGTGGTCAGCACGGAGCGGCTCATGATGTCGCCCACCGTCAGGGCCCGGGTCGGCGGGGGGCTGGCCATGCATTCCATCCTAGCCCACGGTCGATCGACCCGGGCCGTGCAGTTGGGCGACCGACGTTGACAGGCCCGGGGGCCGCTTCATATCATCGCGCCATGCCTTCCGGGCTGGTCACGCTCCCGACGATGTACCGCGTGCGCCAGCGCTTCGCGCGCACGCGGCTCGAGGACATCCCCGATGGTGTCGCGCGGGCCCTCGGGGCCGGCGACCTGCCGATCAAGCGGGGGGACACGGTGGCGGTGGGCGCGGGTAGCCGCGGCATCGCCAACATCGACGTGATCGTCCGGGCCACCGTGGACTGGCTGAAGGCCCGGGGCGCGCGGCCCTTCGTGTTCCCGGCGATGGGCAGCCACGGCGGGGCCACCGCGGAGGGCCAGCGGTCGGTCCTGGCCCACTACGGCATCACCGAGGCCACCATGGGCTGCGAGGTCCGGGCCTCGATGGACGTCGTCCAGGTCGGGGAGGCCCTCGGGCTGCCGGTCTGGCTCGACCGGACCGCCTCCGAGGCGGACTGGATCGGGCTGGTCAACCGGATCAAGCCCCACACCGACTTCAAGGGGTCGATCGAGTCGGGCCTCTTCAAGATGATGACGATCGGCCTCGGCAAGTACCAGGGCGCGACCCAGTATCACCGGGCCAACGTCAACCACGGCTACGAGACCGTGATCACCGCGGTGGGCCGGGAGATGCTGGCCAAGGCCCGGATCGGCTTCGGGCTCGGCATCGTCGAGAACGGCTACGACGAGACCGCGTGCGTGGAGGCCTTCAACGCGACCGAGCTGGAGGCGGGGGAGCGGAGGCTCCTGAAGGAGGCGCGCGCCTGGATGGCCCGGCTCCCGTTCTCCCCGCTGGACGTGCTGGTGGTCGAGGAGATCGGCAAGAACATCTCCGGCTCCGGGATGGACACCAACGTCATCGGCCGCCCGTCCAATCCCCACGAGCCGTTCCCGGCCGACCCCAAGATCCTGTGGATCGTGGCGCTCGATCTCACCGACGAGAGCGGGGGCAACGCCACCGGGATCGGCAACGCCGACTTCACGACCCGGCGGCTCGCCGAGAAGATCGACTGGAAGCCCACCGCCATCAACACCCTCACCGCCTGCGCCCCCAACGGGGCCAAGCTGCCGCTCGTGTTCGAGAGCGACCGCGAGGCGGTGGAGAGCGCGCTCGACTGCATCGGCCTCACCCCGGGCGACCGCGCGCGCGTCATCCGGATCCGGAGCACCCTCGTGCTCGGGGAGATCGAGTGCTCCGAGGCCCTGCTGCCCGAGGTCGCCAAGCGGCCGGACCTGGAGGTGGTCGGCCCGGGTCGTCCGCTCGCCTTCGACGCGGCCGGCCGGATCGTTCCGCTGCTCGCCCATTGACCGGCCGGACCCGGTCGGGCGCGTGAATGCTTGACACGCAGGACGCGGGCAGCGTAGAGTCCGCCAACACCCCCGATCCCGTGCCAATACCCGTTTCCTCATTGTGGAGGAGCCGCTCATGGGACCTCAGAGCCGCCGTCACTTCCTGACCACCACAGGAGCCGGCCTCGCCGGCATCCTCGCCGCCCGTGTGCCGCCCGCCCGGGGCCAGCAGCGTGAGGTCTCCTACCTCGCGTGGAACAACTTCGCCCCCGCCTCGGACAAGAAGCTCGCCGAGATCGGCCAGCGCTTCACCAAGGACACCGGCATCAAGCTCAAGATCGATCACATCGCGGCCCCGCAGCAGCCGGCGAAGTACGCCTCGGAGGTGCAGACCCAGGCGGGGCACGACGTAGTCGAGATGCGGATGCACTTCCCGTGGCTCTACGAGCC
>DATFAJ010000552.1:0-11198 GCA_035254745.1 Candidatus Methylomirabilota bacterium
GATCCGGTAGACGTGCTGCACCATCTCGTCCTTGAGGAGCGCGCCGGCCCGGTCGCGCACGACCTGGCGCACGTCCACCGCGATGCGCCCGTCGGCCTCGGTGGTGAAGCCCCGCGGCTCCACGCGCGGATCGATCAGGCCCCACTGCCGGATCCAGTACTCGCGGACCGCCCGGTGGCCGTGGACGCGCCCGCCCTCCAGGCCGTTGGGCCAGTCCACGTCGGGGTGCAGCGCGGCCAGCGCGCCATCGATGTCGCGGGCGTTGAAGGCGGCGTAGGTGCGCTCGAGCAGCGCCTCCCGGGTCATCGCGCGGCCCTCACTCCTTGCCGCGGCCCCTGGGCGACCAGTCGGACGACGGAAGCCGCCACGGCCGATCACTCTCGTGCACGACCAGCGCGAGCGAGCGGCGCCGCGCGGGGCCGGGGGCGGTCAAGGTGTGGAGACGGCCGGCCGGCATGATCGCGGCCTGGCCGGCGCCGCCCCGCACCGTCCGGTCCGGCGTCTCGAAGCAGACGGCATGACCGCGAGCGGGCCGATCTCCGCGACCCGATGCGGTGTCGTGGGCGCCAGCCGGGTCAGTCCACATCGAGGACGTGGGTGCGATCACGCGCGTCGAACGTCCGGCGGAACCCGAGCCGCTCGTAGAGCCGCGCCGCGGTGGGGTTCGTGGTGCGCAGGTGCAGCCGCTCGAACCGGCCGGGGGCGGCCTCGAGCACGTCCGCCACGAGCTGCTCGCCGACCCCACTCCGCCGATGGGGGACCAGCACGTACAGGTGCCGCACCCGGCCGACCTTCGGATCGCCCGTGTAGGAGTCCACGCTCAACCCGCATACCCCGACGACGTCGACGCCCACCCGCGCCACGAACAGCGCCTCGCCCGGCCGGTCGAAGCGATTGTCCCCGCTCTCCCACTCCTGGACGAGCCGCCGCACGAAGCGAAACCCCTGCTGCTCGCTCTCGGCGAGCAGCGCCGCGAGGCGATCGGTCGGTGCGTCGCTCACCCGCTCGATGAGCGCGCGCATCGCCCGACCGGTCAGGCGAGACCCCAGGTGCGCACCTGCTGGGGCACCACGCGGAACATCACGCGGTCCGTCGGCATCGTCCGCCCGCCCCAGTACGCCTCGAGATGCGGGTGATACTTGTCGAGGAAGCGGGTGGCGAGCGCGCGTCGCTCCGGCGTGTCGCCGAGGAACTGGGCGCGGCCGCGCAGCGCGACGCCCTTGATGTCGTCGCCGCGGGCGCCGCTCTCCGCGACCAGGTGCAGCCGGGGGTCCCGCCGGAGGTTGTGGACCTTCTGGAGCCCGTCCACGCTGATCAGGGTGATCCCGGCCGGGTCGTGGAGAAACCACATCACGGTGACGAGCGGGGCTCCGTCGGGGTTGATGGTGCCGAGGAGCATGATGTCCTTGGTGGCGAGATACCCCTGGACGCGCGGGTCGTCGAAGGTCATCGGCGCGGGGCTACTGCGCGATCCAGACCTTCATGAAGGTGTTGTTGTCGTAGGTGGTGAGGCCGGGCTTGTAGTTGCGAAGCTTCTTGTCCTTGAAGAACCAACCCTCCACCCAGCCCACCGCGATCGAGGCGTGGTCCCCCTTGCTCAGGAGGTAGCGCTGGAGCTCCCAGTAGGCCTGCTTGCGCTTGTCGTGATTGGTCTCCTTGAGCGCCCGATCGGTCAGCTCGTCGACCTTCGGGTCCGAGTACTGGCCGTAGTTGCTGCCCGACTGGCTGGTGTAGGCGATGTGAAAGACTCCGCTCGGCTCGTTGACGTCCATCGACCGGTCCTGGGTCGCGATGATCGTGAAGTCGCCCTTGCCGAAGGCCGCGTAGCCCGCCGCGCTCTCGTGGGTCTTCATGGTGCCGCGGATGCCGATCTTGCGAAGCTGGGCGATGACGAGCTGGCCGCGGTCGACGTAGTTGCCGACCTGGCGCACCGCCACCTCGACGTCGAGGCCGCCCGGGTAGTGCTTCTCGACCAGCTTCTTGGCCTCTGCGATGTCGGCGTCCTTGGGCTGGCGGCAGCCGGGGGCCTTGGCCACCTCGTCGAGCGGCAGGGCGAAGTCGCCGACCAGCTTGGGATCGAGGATCGCGCAGGGCACCCCCGCGCCCTCCAGCGACTTGGCCACCAGCTCCTGGCGGTCGATGGCCAGGTTGACCGCGCGGCGCATGTCCGGGTTGTCGAAGGGCGGCTTCTTGGCGTTGAGGTAGAGGAAGAACACGGTGTTGATCGGCGCCTGGTAGATGTCGACGTCGGTGCGCGCGCGGCCGAGCTCGTCCGCCTGGGTCTTCCGCATCGGCGGCCACGCGTCCCACAGCATGATCTTCGACGCCTTGGCCGCCGCGAGCTGGGTGGGCCCACTCACCAGGATGAACTGCTTGACCCCGTCGAGATACGGCAGGCCGGGGACGAAGTAGCCGGGGTTCTTCTCCCACTCGATCACGCTGCCCCGCTCGTACTTCTTGAACTTGAACGGCCCGGTGCCGATCTGGGCCTCCGGGGCGTTGAGATCGCCGTACTTGGCCAGCACGTGCTTGGCCGCCACCCGGCACCACGCGGAGGCGATGGACGGCAGGAAGGGCGCCGCCGCGAACTTCAGCCGGAACTCGACGGTGTTCGGATCCACCGCCTCCACGCTCGCCACCATCGGCTTGAGCGAGGCGCCGCACTTGGGGCTCTTGAAGTCCGGGTTCAGCATGCGGTCGAACGAGGCCTTCACGTCGGCCGAGCTGAAGGGCTGCCCGTCGTGCCACTTCACGCCCTTCCTCAGGTGGAAGGTGTAGGTCTTGCCGTCCGCCGAGACGGTCCAGCGCTCCGCGAGATCGCCGATGATCTTGCTGGGCTCGTCCGGGTCGTACTGGAGCAGCCCGCTGTAGATGCCCGCGGTCGCCTGCTGGACGACCAGGGGAGACTCCGCGTGGACGTCGAGGCGGCCGGGATCGCCGTAGTCGAACCAGGTCAGGATGCCGCCGGGCCGGGGCTTTTCCTGGGCACCCGCGGGAGGCACGGAGGCCGCGATCGTGGCGAGCAGCGCGGCGGCCAGGGCCGCGAGCCGAGCGAGTCTCGAGAGGTCCATCGTCATCGTCATCGCTCCTTTGCGATTCCGCGGCTAGCCGAGGCCGCCGCGCAGGCGGGGATCCGTGAGATCGCGGATCGAATCGCCGAGTAGGTTGAGGCCGAACACGGCCAGGCTGATGGCCAGTCCCGGGAAGAATACCATCCACGGGGCGGTTTCGAGCGCCTGGATGCCCTGTGCGAGCATGCCGCCCCACGAGGGCTCGTCGGGCGGGGCGCCCGCGCCGATGAAGCTGAGTGAGGCCTCCACCACGATCGCGTACGAGATGTTGGTGGTGACGAGCACGATGTAGCTCGCCAGGCAGTTCGGGACGAGGTGGCGGACGATGATGCGGGTCCGCGAGGCGCCGGCGGCCTCCGCGGCCTCGATGAACGGGTTCGCCACCACCCCGAGCGCCACCGCGCGCAGCGTGCGGGCCGCGGTGGGGGTGAGCAGGATCACCAGGGCCAGGATCACGTTGTTGACCGACTGCCCCAGCGCGGCCATCAGGGAGAGCGCGAGGATGATGGGCGGCAGGGCCATGAGGCAATCCACCACCCGCTGGCTGCCGGTGTCGGCCGCCCCGCCCACGTAGCCGGTCACCACGCCCCAGAGCGCGCCGAGGGTGATGCCGAACACCACCGAGACCAGCCCCACGTAGAGGGAGAGGCGCGCGCCCCAGATCACCCGGCTCAGCACGTCGCGCCCGACCTGGTCGGTCCCCATCGGGAACTCGCGGCTCGGCGCGACGTAGGTCGCGAAGCCGGTCTCCTTCGGGCCGTGCGGGGCGAGCAGCGGGGCGAGCAGGGCCACCGCGACGAGGACCAGGACCACCACCGCGCCCGCCGCGCCCAGCGGCTGCCCGCGCAGGAACCGCCCGAGGGCCCCGGTCACGCGCGCCTCACGCGTAGCGGATGCGCGGGTCGAGCCACGCGTAGAGCAGGTCGATCGCGAGGTTCACGGCCAGGAACACCAGCGCCATCACGAAGACCATCGCCTGGACGGTCGGGTAGTCGCGCTGGCTGACCGCCTGGATGAGCGCGCTCCCCATGCCCGGCACCACGAAGATGATCTCCATGATCACGAGCCCGCCGAGCAGCCGCCCGCCCCACCAGCCGATGAAGGTGATCACCGGCAGGAGCGAGTTGCGCAGGGCGTGGCGGTAGACCACCGCGCCCTCGGCGAGCCCCTTGGCCCGCGCGGTGCGCACGTAGTCCTGCCGCACCACCTCGAGCATCTGCGAGCGCGTCAGGCGGGTGATCGGGGCGCTGATGTAGTAGGCCTGGGCCAGCGCGGGCCAGATGAGCTGCTTGAGGTTCTCCACCGGGTCCTCGGTGAACGCCACGAACTCGAGCGGGGGCAGCCAGTGGAAGACGCGCACCAGGCCGTAGAGGATGAGGGCCCCGGTGAAGAACAGGGGCAGGCTGAGCCCGCTCAGGCTCACCAGCCGCGCCAGGTAGTCGAGCGGGCCGTTCTGTCGCACCGCGGAGACCACCCCGAGCGGGATCGCCCAGACGACGGCGATGAGCAGGGTGAGGACCGCCAGCTCCATCGAGCGCGGGAAGCGCTCCCGGAGGATGTCCACCACCGGGCGCCGCTGCACATAGGACTGGCCGAAGTCGCCGCGGACCGCGCCCCCCATCCAGTCGAGGTACTGGGCGACCACGGGCCGATCGAGGCCCAGCTCCCGGCGGATCTGCTGGATCTGCTTCTTCTGCACCGCGCTCGACTCCGAGCCGGTCTGGTAGACCAGGATCTCCGCGATGTCGCCCGGCACCAGGCGCATGAGCACGAAGATCAGGATCGAGGCGCCGAGCAGCGTGGGCACGAACAGCAGGAGCCGCCGCAGGATGTAGGTCGACACCTCACAGCCGATGGCGCCGGATGGTCTTGGCCATCGCCTCCGGGCTGAAGCCCAGCTGGAGCAGGGCCGCGCCCAGGTCGAAGGACTCGCGGTAGGCCGCGATCTTGCCGTCGCGCTTCTCGAACAGGCTCATGCCGCGGAAGCGCACCGCGCGGCCCGCGCTCCGCGGGATCGCGTCGGTGACGGTGTAGCCGAAGGTCCACTCGGCCGCCGCGCCGGACTCGGTCTCCACCACCGTCTCCATCGTCCACCGGTAGTCGCGGCCCTCGCGGAACATGCGCTCGAACATGGCGCGCAGCCCGGCGGGGCCGGCGTGCTGGCCGAAGAAGGTGTCGTGGTAGGACCCGTCCGGGGTGAAGCAGGCGACCAGGGCCGCCACGTCCTGCCGGTTGAAGGCGCGCTCGAACTCCCGCACGATGCTCATGGCCTTCCTCCCGGGTCAGCGGATCACGAGCTGCAGGTGACGGTGGGCCGCGCGCAGGGCCGCCTCGGCCTCGGCGGGCGTCGCGGCGCGGGAGAAGATGAACCCGAGATAGCGCGAGCCCTCCGGCAGCGGCACGACCTCCTGCCCCTTGTGGAGCGAGATCGTGACGTCCTCGACGTGCGGGACCGCGCGGGCCTCGTCGAGGCCGCGCACCTCCTCGAGGATGCCGCCGCGCGGGATCGGGATCATCATCACCGCGGCCGCGGCCCGCTCGCGCTCGAGCGAGTCCACCGGTCGCCCGAGCGCCCGCCGCAGGATGACCTCCTCGAGCGACATGCCGGTGCCGAAGCGCAGGGTGCGCCCGCAGAGGCCCCCGATCGAGCGCGCCGCGATCTCCAGCACCACCGGCTCGAGCGCGCCCCGCGCGGCCGGGCGCAGGCGCAGCTCGCAGTGCACCGCGCCGTCGGAGAGCCCCAGCGCGCGCGCGGCGCGCGCCGCCACGTCGGCCACCGCGGCCTGGGTGGCGGCGGGCAGCCGCGACGGGGTCACGTAGATGGTCTCCTCGAAGAACGGCCCGTCGAGCGGGTCGGGCTTGTCGAAGAGGGCCAGGGTGCGGAGGGCGCCGTCCTCCAGCAGGCCCTCGAGCGCCACCTCGGCGCCCGGCACGAAGCCCTCGACCACGATGCTGTCGGTCCCCTCGCCGAGCGCGGCCACCTCGGGCTCGCGCAGGATGGCCCGGATGCGCGCGAAGGCGGCGACGAAGGCGGCCTCGTCGTCGGCCCGGATCACCCCCCGGCTCGCCGAGAGCACCCGCGGCTTGAGCACGCACGGATAGGCCATGCGCCGGGCCGCGGCGGCAGGATCCTCGTCGACCCGCACGACGGTGAAGGTGGGAGAGGGGACCCCGGCCCGCGCGAGCAGCTCGCGCATCACCCGCTTGTCGCGGGTGGCCTGGGCCGCCGCGAGCGGATTCACACGCAGGGCGAGCGCCTCGCCCACCGCGGAGGCCACCACGGTGGTGGCGTCGTCGACCGGCACCACCGCGTCGAGCGGCCGGCGCGCCGCGTACTCGCGTACCTCGCGGGCGCACGCGGCCGGATCGGAAAAGGGCAGGGTCAGGAGGTGGTCCGGGAACTCGCCCGCCATCATGTTCGGACGGTCGGAGGCGATCACCAGGTCCACGTCGAGCGACCGCGCCGCCTCGACGAAGTCCTCGGTCCGGTACGTGGTGGTGGGAATCAGGAGCAGCAGTCGCTGGGAAGGCGCCATGGCCGCGGCGGAGCAGAGTTTATCACGGCGCACGTGGGCCGCAGTTGCGGTATACATGAGAGCCCGGCTCCCGACCGGGATCCCGAAGACGATAGGAGGCCAGGTCATGCGCGTCGGCATCATGATCGAGGGGCAGGAAGGGCTCACCTGGGAGCGCTGGCTCCGGCTCGTGCAGGCGGCCGAGGACATGGGCTACGAGTCGCTCTGCCGGTCGGATCACCTCACCGGGCTCTGGGGCGAATCGAAGCGGCCCTCGCTCGAGACGTGGACGTCCCTCACCGTGCTGGCCGCCCGCTCGCACCGGGTGCGCTTCGGCCCCATGGTCTCGCCGGTCACCTTCTACCATCCGGCCCTGCTCGCCAAGATGGCGGTGGCCCTCGACACCCTCTCCGGCGGGCGCATGGACCTGGGCCTCGGCGGCGGCTGGAACGAGCACGAGCACGCCATGTTCGGCATCCCGCTGCCGCCGATGAAGGAGCGGCTCGACCGCCTGGAGTGCGCCGCGCGCTACATCCGGGCCCTGGGCGTGGGCGAGCCGGTCACCCTCGAGCAGCCCTACTACCCGCTCCACAAGGCCGAGAACTATCCCCTGCCCACCTACGGCCGGCTGCGCCTCGTGATCGGCGGCCGCGGGGAGAAGCGCACCCTGCGCATCGCGGCCGAGTTCGCCGACGAGTGGAACGTCACCCGGGTGGACCCGGACACCTTCCGCCAGAAGCGCGAGGTCCTGGCCAAGCACTGCGCGGCGGTCCGCCGCGATCCGGAGACGATCACCCGCTCGCTGATGATCCCGCTCGCGATCGGCCGCGATCACCGCGACGTGGCCCAGCGCATCGCGGCCGCGCGCGCGACCTTCCCCCAGATGCCGGCCGACGAGGAGGCCTGGCGCGGGGCGAGCTTCCTGGTGGGCACCCCCGACGACGTGATCGAGCAGCTCCGGCAGTGGGAGGAGGCGGGGGTGCAGCGGGTGCTCCTGCAGATGCTCGACCAGGAGGATCTCGCCGCGATCGAGCTGTTCGCCCGCCACGTGCTGCCCCGCGTGAGGTAGTGGGCGCGCTCCTCACCACCGACGGCCTGCTCGCGCTCGCCACGCTCTCCGCCATGGAGATCGTGCTGGGCATCGACAACGTCGTCTTCATCGCGATCCTGGTGGCGCGCCTGCCCGCGGGCCAGCGCGAGGTCGCGCGACGGCTCGGCCTCGTCCTGGCCCTGGGCGTCCGCATCGGCCTCCTCTTCACGATCTCGTGGATCATGGGCCTCACCGAGCCTCTCGTGACCGTGCTCGGTCGCGGCGTCTCCGGGCGGGACCTCATCCTGCTGGGCGGCGGGCTCTTCCTGATCGGGAAGGCCACCCGGGAGATCTACGAGAAGGTGGAGGCGGATCCCCACGAGCCGGGAGCGCCGGGCGCGCGCGCCGCGTTCTGGTGGGTGCTCGCGCAGATCCTGCTGCTCGACATCGTGTTCTCGTTCGACTCGGTGATCACCGCGGTCGGCATGGCCAACCAGCTCTCGATCATGGTCACCGCGATGGTGATCGCGATGCTGGTGATGCTGGCCTCCGCGGGCGCGGTGAGCCGGTTCATCGACCAGCACCCGAGCCTCAAGATCCTGGCCTTGGCCTTCCTGCTCCTGATCGGGGTGATGCTCGTCGCGGAGGGGATGGGCACCCACGTCGAGAAGGGCTACATCTACTTCGCGATGGCCTTCTCCCTGCTCGTGGAGATGCTCAACATGCGCTACCGGCGCCGTCAGCGCCCGGCTCGCCGCGGCACGGCCGGCTAGGCGCCGCGCGATTCCTCCGCGAAGCGCAGGAGGGCCAGGGTGAGGGCCACCACCACCGGCCCCACCACGAGCCCGATCGGGCCGAACGCGCTGACCCCGCCCAGCAGCCCCAGGAACACCGGCAGGGTGGAGATCTGGGCGCGGCCCGAGATGAACAGCGGCCGCACCAGGTTGTCCGCGCTCGACACCACGCCCACGCCCCACCCGAGCAGGAGCAGGCCCGCGACCCAGTGGCCCTGGAGGAGCAGCGCGCCCGCGCCGGGCAGCCAGACCAGCGCGGTGCCGATCAGCGGAATGAGGGCCGCCACCGCGGCCACCGCCCCGAAGACCACCGGCGACGGCAGGCCCACCAGCGCGAAGCCCACGCCCACCAGGAGCCCCTGCACCAGGGCGGTGAGCAGGGAGCCGAACACCACCGCGCGGATCACCGCCGCGACGTGATCGACCAGGTGGCTCCGGCGCGCCGGGGCCATCGGGATCAGGCCGACCGCGCTCGTCACCATCCGGTCGCCGTCGCGCAGGAAGAAGAAGAGGAGGAAGAGGGTGATGCCGAGCCCCACCAGGGCGTTCAGGGCCCCGACCACGAAGGCGCCGCTCACCGCCACCAGCCCCTGCAGGAGCGCCTGGGCGCCGCTCGCCAGCCAGTCGTGGATCTGGTCGGCGCTGACCGGGGCCATGGTCTCCGCCCACCGAACCACTCGGCTCACCAGGGGGATCTCGAGGAGATCGCCCGCCCCCGCGATGCCGGACTCGGCCACCAGCTTCTGCCCGCGCGCGAACAGCTCCTTGGCCTGCCTCGCGAAGGCCACCGCGAGCAGGGGCCCCGGGGCGATCAGCACGACGGCGGTGAGCACCGTGAGGAGGATCGCGGCGAGCGGGGCTCGCCCACCCAGCAGTCCGGCCACCGCCCGCTGGGCTGGGGAGAGCAGGAAGGCGAGCAGCATCGACCACAGGATGGCCTCCAGGAACGGGCGCACGATCACGAAGAGGGCACCGGCCAGGAGCGCCGCGGTCACCAGCGCGAAGACGCGCGGGTAGAAGCGGTCGTCGGCGCCGCTCACCGCCTCGACCGGAGCTGGCGGAGCGAGACCGCGTGGAGGGCCCAGGCCAGCGGCACCAGGAACGCGGGCAGCCAGATGAAGGGCAGGTCGCCGATGAAGGTGGTGGCCGGTTCGGTCTCGAACACCCGGAACCGCGTGGGCGCGGAGAGCTGCGCGTGCACCACCACGTTCAGCAGGATCACGATGCCGGCCCAGTTCCACCACCGCGCGACCCGAGCCGGCCACGCGCTCCGGACGAAGCAGGCGTAGGCCACGATCGGCGCGCTGAGCCCGACCAGGATGTCCACGTTGCGCCCGGTGAAGGTCATGATCTCCGGCGCCACCCCCGCCGCCGCGAGCCGCCACAGCACGATCTCCACCACGATGCGAAAGGCCTGCGCGCCCACCGGCCATGACGGGGGCATCGCGGCCAGGAGCGGGTCGAGTCGACCCGAGGCGGTCAGCGCGAGCGCGGCGAGCAGCGGCGGGCCGACCGCCAGCAGCATGTGGGGCGGCAGCGCGTAGAAGTCCTCGAAGAACCCCCGATCGGCCAGCGCCGCGCTCAGCGCGAGCCAGCCCACCATGGCGACGCCGGCGAGCCGCACGCCGCGCGCCGCGCCCGGTCCCACCGCGCGGGCCGCGCGCGCCGCGCCAAAGAGCACCAGGAGCAGCATGCCCACCACGGTGGCGACGAAGATCAGGCTGACCGTGAGCGGCGCGTCGGAGAGCATCGCGGCATGGATAGCACATCTTGCGCACGGACGTACGCTCAACACGCGCGTCACCCGCGTCACCCCCATGACGGCGCCCGGCGCTCCCGCCGGCTATCTACCGGTCATTGCTGGATCGGGAGAGCCGTGAGCGGTGGCATCGCGATTGCTCTCCTCCTCTCCTCGCGGAGTCTCTTCCCGACAAAGGCAAACCCGTCGTGAGACGGGGACGCAAAGCCGCGGATCAGGTGATCCCCTGACGGCCGGGCTACCGAAGGAAGGGCGCACGAAAGCGCTCGTCGGGATCGGAAATGCGCTCCGCGACAGGAGGATCCCGATGCGACACACGATGTCCCGCTTCGTCGTTCGCCGGCTCGCCGCCCTCGTGCTCATCTTCGTCATCCCGGTTCCCGCGGCCGCCGACGAAGCCATCATGAGCGTCGACCAGTACAAGACGGCCAAGGCCCGCACGCTCGCCACCACCTACCAGCCGCTCCTCAACCAGATGCGGGAGGAGATCTACCACTGCATGCCGTGGGTCGGCGTGCAGAAGGCGGGGATCGGCTTCCGCCAGCCCAAGGGTGCGGTCGAGGACGACCGCTATCTCTCGGTGTGGATCATGATCGATCAGGACGAGGACGCCCGCTTCGCCGCGCTGCCCGCGGAGCGCCGCGCCTCCGCGATGTTCTCGCGCTACGGCACCGATCTCCTGCGGCGCATGGCGGCGCTCCAGCCGCTGGTCGCCGATCCCAACGTGCAGGGCTTCTCGGTGGTGCTGTCCTGGCTCAAGCCGGGCACCGGAGGCGGCGCGGTCCAGCCGGTGAACGAGACCCTCGCCCTCTTCGTCGACAAGCAGACCACGCTCGGATTCCTCGCCAAGCGCGTGCCGGCGGGCGAGTTCACCCGCCGCGCCAAGTTCTCGATCTTCGACGGCGTGCAGGACATGGGGCGGCTGCCGCTCGAGGTCTGGGAGGATTCCTTCGTCCGGACGTTCAAGGTCGCCAACTACGAAATGCCCAAGGGACAGAAGTGCTCGGGTTGAACGCCCGACCGCTCCCC
>DATFAJ010000553.1:0-2704 GCA_035254745.1 Candidatus Methylomirabilota bacterium
GCGGAACAGCTCGTCGGTGATGTCGAGCGCGGTCAGGGCCAGCACCCGGGCTGCGTCCTGCCCGGCCGAGTCGCCCCGGATCTCCCGGGCGCGCTGGTCGACGAAGGAGGCGAGCTGTCGGACGTAGTCGGGGCCGGCCTCGCTGCGGATCGGGTACTTCTGCCCCAGGATCTCGATGTCGACCCGCTGCTTCTCGGCCATGGCGTCCCCTCTCTTACTGCCCTCTACTACTGAATATCGAGCCGGTCCAGCTCTTTCAGGATGCCGTCCACCTGCGCCAGCACTTCCTTCCGCTCCTGCCGCAGGCCGGTCAGCTCGGCCCGGTCGCCTTCCGCCGCCGCCAGCTTGGCCTCGACCCCGGCCACCTTGGCCTGCAAGGAGTCGCGCTCCTTGCGCAGGCGCGTGATCGTCTCGGCGGCGCGCCGCACCGACTTCTCGAGCTGCTCGAGCCGCTCCGTGAGCCCCTCCGCCATCCGCTCCTCCGTCATGCGCCGCGGACCTCGGCCCGGAACCGCCGCGCGACCTCGGCGACGATCTGCTCGTGCACCCGGTTCACCTCGGCGTCGGTGAGGGTGCGGTCGGGCGCCTGGAACGTGAGGCTCCACGCGAGGCTGCGGCGGCCCGCGCCGACCTGGCCGCCAGTGTACACGTCGAACAGGGTCACGCGGGCGAGCAGCGGCAGGCTCATCGCCCGGATCGCGGCCTCGACCTGGCCGGCGGTCACCTCGGTACTCACCACGATCGCCAGATCGCGCTGGACGGCGGGAAAGCGCGGCAGCGGCTCGTACTTGGCGGTGGCGGGGGGCAGCCCGGTCAGCGCGGTGACGGACAGCTCGGCCGCGAACACCGCCCCCGGCAGGTCGAACGCCTCGCGTGCGGCCAGCGCCACCTCGCCGAACCAGCCGAGCTCGGTCGTGCCCCGCATCAGCCGCGCGGCACGGCCCGGCTCGAGATACGCCGGCGCCTGGTCGTCGGACCACAGCGCGGTCTCGGCGTCGGTCACCCCGGCCGCGGCGAGGGCCGCCTCGGCCATTCCCTTGGCGTCGTGGACGTCGACCCGGTCGCGGCCCCCCGTGAACCAGGCGCGGGGCACGCGGAGCCCGGTGAGCACGACGCCGAGCCGCAGGTCCTCGTGGGCCGGCCGGTCGCCGTCCTCGGGCCGGTGCGGCGCGAAGACGTTGCCGACCTCGAAGAGCCGCGCGTCCGGCATCTGGCGGTTGGCGTTGATGGCGAGGACCTCGAGGAGGCCGGGGAGCAGCGAGGGGCGCAGGACCGACCGCTCCACCGAGAGCGGGTTCTGGAGCGGGATGAGCGCGTCGCGATCGCTCCAGCCCATCCGCTTGAGCCGGTCCGGATCGAGGAAGGCCCACGTCACGCACTCGTAGACACCCGCCGCGTTCAGCGCGCGGCTCATGACCCGCGCCAGGCGCAGCCCGGCCGGCCGTTTGACCGGGATGATCTCCCCGCCTCCGGCCAGGGTCAGGGGGATCTTGTCGTAGCCCCAGATGCGGACGATCTCCTCGACCAGGTCGTCCTCCTGGTGGATGTCGCGGCGGAAGCTCGGCACCACCACCTGTACCTCGTCGCCCGAGTCGTCCACCGCGAACCCCAGGGCCTGCAGGATGCGCACCGCTTCCTCGCGCGACGGGCTCGCCCCGATGACGCGCTCGACCCGGGCCAGGCGGAGCCCGAGCCGTCGATGCGGTCGCGTCTCGGGGTACGCGTCGATCACTCCGCGCGCGACCGTGCCCCCGCCGAGCTCGGCCATGAGCTGGGCGGCGCGGCCCAGGACGTCGGGGGGCGCCTCGATGTCCCCGCCGCGCTCGAAGCGGTAGGCCGCGTCGGTGGTTAGCGACAGCGCGCGCGCGGTGCGACGGATGGAGCCGGGATCCCAGTAGGCCGCCTCGAGGAGCACCCGCGTCGTGGCGGGGGTGACCTCGCTGTCGGCGCCGCCCATCACGCCGCCGATGCCCACCGCGTGCTCGGGGTCGCACACCATCGCCATGTCCGGGCCGAGGGCGCGCTCCTGGCCGTCGAGGGTCTTGATCCGCTCGCCCGGCTGCGCGCGCCGCACCACCACCGTGTGCCGGGCGAGCGTGTCGAGGTCGAAGGCGTGGAGCGGCTGGCCGAGCTCCCACATGATGTAGTTGGTCACGTCGACCAGGTTGTTGATCGGGCGCAGGCCGACCGCGCGCAGCCGCTGGGCGAGCCAGGGCGGCGACGGCTTCACGGTGAGCCCCGTGATCACCCGGGCGCAGAAGCGCGGGCAGAGGTCGGGGGCCTGCACGTCCACCGCGGCGAGGGTGGAGGCGTCGGGCTCGCTCTCGGTGGCGAGCACCCGGGGGAAGCGGAAGGGCGCCCCGGTGAGGGCCGCGATCTCGCGCGCCACCCCGACCACCGAGAGCGCGTCCGGCCGGTTGGGCGTGATCTCGATGTCGAGGATCCAGTCGTCGAGGCCCAGGTAGGGCGAGAGGTCGGCGCCCAGCGGGGCCTCGGGAGGCAGCACGAGGATGCCGCCGTGATCGTCGCTCAGGCCCAGCTCCTTCTCCGAGCACAGGATGCCCTCCGAGACCACGCCGCGGATCTTGGCCGCCTTCACCTCCCCCACCCCGGGCAGCCGCGCGCCCGGGGGCGCGAACGCCGCGCGCAGGCCGGGGGCCGCGTTGGGGGCGCCGCACACCACCTGGAAGTGGCGCTCGGGCAG
>DATFAJ010000554.1:0-4082 GCA_035254745.1 Candidatus Methylomirabilota bacterium
GGTTCCCGGGAGGGAGCCCGGCCACCCCCGCCCCCCGCCGCACGAGACTGAGATTCTTTTCCAGCCGAGTCGGACCCTCGGGCTGCCGGGAGGCAGGGCCGCCGTCCCCGGCGTGGCTAGGGGCGGGTGGTGAGGGTGTCGATGGCGGCGCGGGCGGTGGGGGAGAGATCGACGAAGCGGAGGCCCGCGGTGTCCTTGCGGGACCACATGACCTCGGCGCGGTCGACGGTCACCGCGGGTGCGCCCGGCTCGAGCTCCATCTGGAGCGTCACCACCTCGCCCGGCTCGAGACGCCGGGGGACCGCGCGCAGGGCGATGCCGGTGCGCGAGAGATCGCTCGCCTCCGCGACCACGGTGAGCTCGCCGTCCGAGATCGAGACGCGGCCCTCCTGGTGGTGGCGCGGGGCGGAGCGGGAGTTGAACCGCGTGGGCTCCGCGGCGGCGGCGCCGATCTCGCCGAGCACCGCGTAGATCTTCACCGGGATCACCTTGCCCTTCACGGTGACCTCGCCGAGGTCGCGGACCGCGAAGTGCTCGCGCACCTCGGCGTAGGTCGCCTCGCTGATGATGATCGGCACGCTGAACTCCTTGGTGATCCCCTCGAGCCGAGAGCCCAGGTTGATCGTGTCGCCGATCGCGGTGTACTCGAGGCGCTGCTCGGAGCCGATCGTGCCCACGACCGCGTCGCCGGTGTGGATGCCCACCCCGCAGGCGAGGTGGCCGCCGTGGCGGGCCGCGAAGCGCTCGTCCAGCGGCCGCACCCGCTCCTGGAACTCGAGCGCGGTCCGGACCGCGCGCAGGGCGTGGTCGGGCGCCTCGAGCGGCACGTTGTAGAGCGCCATGATCGCGTCGCCGATGTACTTGTCGACGGTGCCCCCGTGCTTGAACACCGCCTCGGTCATCACGGTGAGGTACTCGCGCAGGAAGGTGACGACCTCCTCCGGCTGCATCTTCTCCGACATGGACGTGAAGCCGCGGATGTCGGAGAACAGCACGGTCACGCGGCGCCGGGTGGCCGCGAGCTTGCTGTCGTCCTTGTGCCGGATGATCTCGGCCACCACGTCCGGCGAGAAGAAGCGCGAGAGCCGCCGCTTCTCCCGCTGCTCCTGGGTGAAGTTCTTGGCCACCGTGCCCGCGTAGGTGACGAGCAGCGCGAGCGGCACCGGCACCACCTCGACCCAGTAGCGCGCCCACGCGAAGGCGGCGTGGCTGGCCGCGAGGTAGGCGGCGACCGTGGCCGCGACGATCCCGAAGGCGGGCAGGGGGCGGAGCGCGGTGGCGGTCCATGCGGAGGCCGCGCCCGCGACCACCGCCACCACCGGCACGAGCCACATCGGAGCCCGGCGCAGGGGAATGCCCTGCAGCAGGGTCTCGAGGGTGTGCGCGTGGATCTCCACGCCGGGCATGCCGGACTGCGAGGCGTACGGGGTCGGGAAGATGTCGTGCAGGGTGGGCGTCGTCGCGCCCACCAGGACGATCTTGTCCGCGAAGACCTCGGGCGGCACCTCGCCGGTGACGACCCGGTGGTAGGCGACCATGGGGAACGTGCCCGGCCCGCCGCGGTAGTTGACGAGGAGCTCCCCGCCGGTGGGGGCGGGAGCGTGGGCCAGGCCCGCCTTCTCGGCGAGGCGGAAGATCAGCATGTCGAAGCCCGGCCAGTCCCGGTCCTGGAAGTCGCGGCGGAGGGTCGCCCGGCGGACGAAGGCGTCGGCGTCCGAGTCGTAGTCGGCCGAGCCGAAGGCGGCCTTGCCGCGGATCTCCGGGATGGGCGGGTTCAGCGCCTGCTTCACGAACGAGGCGTCGCCGACGGTCGTGAGCGCGGCGGCCAGGACGAGCCGGTCCCGGATCCGATCGACCGCGGCGCCGAGCGCGACGTCGTCGGCCGGGCCGTGCAGCGACGGCTCGGTGAACAGGATATCCATGCCGATCGCGGCAGGCTTGCCGCGCCCCACGATGTCGAGGAACTTGGCGTGCACCGCGCGGGGCCAGGGCCAGGCGAGGTTCAGCCCGTCGAAATCGTCCTCGTCGATGGTGACCACGACGATGGGGGAGGCCGGGGTTCGCGGGCCGCGCACGGTGAACTGCGCGTCCAGGGCCTTGAGCTCGGCGATCTCGAAGAAGCGGAGCGGGTTGACGGTGGCCAGCACCACCACGGCCAGGCCGGCCAGGCTTCCGGCGAGGAGCACGCGCCAGGAGGTGGTGAGGGATCGCACCGATGTTAAGCGTAGCACAACGGAAGTTGCCGCCGCCGCGGGGAAACGTCTACACTCGTATCATGCGGGTTCGCTCGATCGTGCTTGCCGCGTTCTGGGTCGGCCTGTTTCTCTGGGTCGGCTACAACGGCATGCAGGCCGTCTCGTCCTACTTCCAGACGAACGACGTGGCCGAGCAGGCCTTCCGCGAGGCGTCCGAGCGGCAGCGCCAGCGCAACCCGGGCGAGCTCTTCTCCAGCGACTTCCTCGCCGATCTCCGCACCACCGTCCTGGCCGGTGCCCGACGGCGGGGCGTCCTGGTGGATGCCGCGAGCCTCAAGGTGACCGCCGAAAACGGCCTCGTGCGGGTCAGCGTGGGCTGGACCTATCGCACCGAGCCGCTCACGGTGGGCGGCTGGGATACCGCGGTGCCGGTGCCGATGTGGCTCGGCCGGAGCTTCGATCCTCAGCTCGGCATGCGGCGGATCTTCTGACCCGCCCGGCATGAACGAGCGCATCGTCATCGCCGAAGACGACGAGGATCTCGCCTTCGTCCTCCGCGAGGCCCTCCGGCGCCAGCGCTACGACATCGAAGTGTCCCCCACCGCGACCGCCATGCTCGACCGGATCAAGGCCGCGCCGTACGACCTGATCCTCCTCGACGTCCGGCTGCCCGACATGGACGGCCTCGACGCCATCCCGCGCTGCCGCGAGCTGGCCCCGGACACGCCGATCATCGTGATGACCGCCCACGGCACGCGGCAGACCGCGATGGACGCCATCACCCGCGGGGCCTACGACTTCTTCACCAAGCCGCTCAAGATGGACGAATTCCAGGTCGTGGTGGCGCGCGCCCTCGATCGCCGCCGCCTGCAGAAGCAGGTCACCGCCCTCCGCGAGGGCCAGCCGAGCGGGCTCGAGGGGCTCATCGGCCAGAGCGAGGCGCTCAAGCGCGTGGTGGACATGGCCCATCGCGCCGCGCCCACCGACCTGACCATCCTCATCCAGGGTGAGAGCGGCACCGGCAAGGAGGTGCTGGCCCGGGCGATCCACCGGCTGAGCGCCCGCAAGGACGGCCCGTTCGTGCCGGTCAACTGCGCCGCGATCCCCGAGGGCCTCCTCGAATCCGAGCTGTTCGGTCACGAGCGGGGCGCCTTCACCGGCGCGGTGCGGGCCCGTCCCGGCCGCTTCGAGCTGGCGAAGGAGGGCACGCTGTTCCTGGACGAGATCGGCGACATGCCGATGTCCATGCAGGCCAAGATCCTGCGCGTCCTGCAGGAGCGCGAGTTCGAGCGCGTGGGCGGCACGCGTACCATCACCGCCGACGTGCGGGTGATCGCGGCCACCCACCGCGACCTCGAGGCGGCGGTGGCCCAGGGCACGTTCCGGCAGGACCTCTTCTACCGCCTGCAGGGCGTGGGGATGGTGCTCCCGCCGCTGCGCGAGCGGGTCGACGACCTGCCGCTGCTGGCCACCCACCTGCTCGAGCGGGCGGCCCAGCGTCTCAACCGCCAGCCCGCGGTGCTCTCGCCTGAAGCGCTGCGCTGTCTCTGGACCTACGCGTGGCCCGGCAACGTGCGCGAGCTGCAGCACGTGCTCGAGGGCGCCATGGTGCTCTCCGACGGAGTGATCCGGCCCGAGCATCTCCCGGCCGCGGTGCAGCGGGCGGCCCAGGCCCGGCCCGTCGCCGAGACCGCCCCGGTGCTGACCGGCTCGCTCGACGACGCGCTCGAGGAATGGGAGCGGCGCATGATCCTGGACGCCCTCCAGCAGACCCAGGGCGTGCAGGCGCGCGCGGCCAAGATCCTCGGGGTCTCGGAGCGCAGCCTCTGGTACCGCATCAAGAAGCTCGGCATCCGGGTCCGTACGCCCGACGACGCGCCGCCGGCC
>DATFAJ010000555.1:0-9055 GCA_035254745.1 Candidatus Methylomirabilota bacterium
AGCCCCTCACGAAAGGCGGCGTGCCAGCGCTTGTACGGCTCGATGTCGGAATTGAGCGAAAGAAAGCCGATACGCCAGACCTTTCCTGTCGGCGGTGCCCCGGAGGCAAACGACACCACGACGAGGAGGAGAGCGGCGACGATGGTGGCGATGCGCGGGCTTCGGCGCCGCCCGTGAGCCGTCCGGTCGGGCGCCGGGCTCGCGGTCAGGTGACTGCCGCGGCTCGGCGAATCAGGACCTCTCACTCGAGGGCGGCCGGGAGCCGTCCGCTCCGCCCTGCCGGGGCGGGATCACGCAGAAGCCCTGGGCCTCGATGCCCAGCGGGACGTTGAGCTTGCTGCGGAAGTTCTCGAGCGCCACCGCGGCGGAGAGCTCGACCACCTGCGCCTCGTCGAAGAAGGACCGCACCCGTGCGAAGAGCTCGTCCGAGACCCGCTGGCCGGTGATGGTCATGGCCTCGGCGTACTCGAGGGCCGCGCGCTCCATCGGTGAGAAGCGCGCGCTCTCCCGCCACGTCGGCACCTCCCGCACCTTCTCCTCGTCCGCCCCCGTCTGCATCCCCCGGGATGCATTGATGTCAATTCAGAAGGGGCAGCCGTTGATCAGGGCGACGCGGAGGTAGACCAGGGGCAGCAGGGCGGCGGGCAGCCGTCCCGACTTCTCGATGGAGGCCCCGAGCTGCTTGGCCGCCTTGAGGATCGGGGGGCAGTGGGCGAGGACCTTGGTCGTGTTGAGGAGCGAGCCGAAGACCCCCCGCTCGCGCTCGAACAGCTCGCGGAGCGTGGGGTCCCCGGCGTCGTCCTCGATCTCCCGGACCCGCGGCACGGGTCAGGCGCCGACCGTCTTGCGGATGCTTCCCATGTGGTCGTCGATGTGGTTGATCAGGATGCCCTCGACGACCTGCTGGGCGGTCATGGTCGGCATGCCGGTCAGCACGGTGCCGCTCTTGTCCAGATCGGCGTCGGGGATCGAGCGCACCACCGCGGCCGCCGCCTTGACGCCCTTCTCGTGCAGGGCGAGGGTCTCGGCCTTGGTGCAGCCCGCGAAGTCCTTGGCGTGCTTGGCGTTCATCTCGTCGAGCATGCCCGGGGTGAAGTTGGGGATGGACTGGCCGGAGGCGATCGTCTTCACGATGCCCGAGATGGGCTCGTGGGCCCCGGCGACGTGGTGCGCGGTGACGCCCACCGGC
Organism: Candidatus Methylomirabilota bacterium; assembly: GCA_035254745.1. Taxonomy (GTDB): domain Bacteria; phylum Methylomirabilota; class Methylomirabilia; order Rokubacteriales; family CSP1-6; genus CAMLFJ01. The sequence continues at coordinate 1,190 of DATFAJ010000555.1, forward strand.
CACTTCTCGGCGGCGGTGACCTTCTTCCAGTCGGCGTCGGAGAGCTTCTGGATGGTGGTGGTCAGCTCGGCGGCCTTGGCCTCGTACTTCTTCGCCAGTGCTTCGGCTCGTGCGCCCATGTGGATGCCTCCTCGGTTCGGGTGTGGAGCTCGCGACGTCCCGAAGTATACCTGAGGGCGCAAGACCGCATATAATCGGGTCGGCGCAACCTGCACCTCGGAACGACCGGGAGGGGGGTGAGCACGTGGCCAAGGGACGGAGCATGAAGAAAGAGAAGAAGAAGCCGAAGAAGGAGAAGAAGTAGCTTCGCGTGACCCGATCGCTGCTCCTGAGCTGTGAGGCAGTCGGCAAGGCCTACGGCACCCGGTCCCTCTTCGAGGGGCTGTCCTTCGGGCTCTTCGAGGGGGACCAGGTGGGCCTTGTGGGTCCGAACGGGGCCGGCAAGTCGACGCTGCTCAGGATCCTCGCGGGCCTGGAGTCGCCCGATCGCGGCCGGCGCTCCCTGCGCGGGGGCGTCCGCGTCGGCTACGTGCCGCAGGATCCCGCCTTCCCGGCCGGCGGCACCGTGGAGGACGTGCTGGCCGGGGCATTGACCGGGGTCGACGAGGCCGATCGTCCCGGGCGCATCGCGCACACCCTGGGCCGGGCCGGCTTCGCGGACGGTCGCACCCTGGTGGCCACGCTCTCCGGCGGCTGGCAGAAGCGCCTGGCCATCGCCCGCGAGCTCGCAGCCGAGCCCGACATCCTCCTGATGGACGAGCCGACCAACCACCTCGACGTCGAGGGCATCCTGTGGCTCGAGGCGCTCCTGACCGAGCGGGCGCGGGCGTGTCTGGTGGTGAGCCACGACCGCTACTTCCTCGAGCACGTGGCCACCCGCATGCTCGAGATCGACCGGGCGTATCCCTCGGGGCTGTTCGAGACCGACGGCCGCTACAGCGAGTTCCTCGTCCGGCGCGACGAGTTCCTGCGGGGCCAGGCCGCGTACGAGGAGTCTCTCGCCAACACCGTCCGGCGCGAGATCGAGTGGCTGCGGCGCGGGGCCAAGGCCCGCTCCACCAAGGCCAAGGGCCGCATCAAGGAAGCCGACCGGCTCATCGAGGAGCTGCGCGACGCGCGGGCCCGCGGCGCCACCCGCACCGCCGGCATCGACTTCGTCGCCTCCGGGCGGCGCACCCGCGAGCTGCTGGTCGCCCGCGGGCTGACCAAGGCCCTCGGGGGCCGGACGCTGTTCCGGGGCCTCGACCTGATCATCACCCCGGGCGTGCGCGTGGGGCTGATGGGTCCGAACGGCAGCGGCAAGACGACCCTGCTCGACGTGCTGGCCGGCACCCTCGAGCCCGACGCCGGGTCGATCGAGCGCGCGGACGGGCTCCGGACGGTGCGTTTCGAGCAGCAGCGGGCGTGGCTCGATCCCGAGCAATCACTCCGCCGCGCGCTGGCGCCGGAGGGCGACGCGGTCGTCTACCAGGGTCGCAACGTGCACGTGGCCGCGTGGGCCAAGCGCTTCCTGTTCCCGCCCGAGCACCTCGAGGTGCCGGTGGGCCGGCTCTCGGGCGGCGAGCAGGCGCGCATCCACATCGCCCGCCTGATGCGCGAGCCCGCCGACCTGCTGATCCTCGACGAGCCGACGAACGATCTCGACATCCCGACGCTCGACGTGCTCGAGGAGAGCCTGGCTGCGTTCGAGGGGGGACTGGTGCTGGTCACCCACGACCGGTTCATGCTCGACCGGATCGCGACCGTCATCGTGGCGCTGGACGGTCGCGGCGGCGTGCAGACGTTCGCGGACTATGCGCAGTGGGAGGCGGCGCGGCGGGAGCGGCGCGAGGTCGAGCCATTCAACCCCCTCACCCTGCCCTTTCCCCGGAGGGGAGAGGGAGAGAAGAAGAAGGGGAGGAGGCTCGGGTACCTGGAGCAGCGGGAGTGGGATGGGATGGAGGCGGCCATTGTCGAGGCGGAGACCGTGCTCGAGGCGTGCCGGCGGGCCGCGGAGGACCCGGCGATCGCGTCGGACCCGGCGGCGCTCCAGGCCGGCTACGCGGCCGTCGACGCGGCGCGGGCCGAGGTCGACCGGCTCTACGCGCGCTGGGCGGAGCTCGAAGCCAAGGGGGAGACGCGATGACCGACACGCAGGCGGTAGCGACCGTGAAGATCGACAACGCGCAAGTCCGGGTCACCGAGTGGCGCTTCGCGCCGGGGGCGCACACCGGCCATCACCGGCACGAGTACGCCTACGTGGTGGTGCCGCTCGTGAACGGATCGCTCGCCGCGACCGGCGTCGCGGGCGAGACCACCAGCGCGCTGCGGGTCGGCGAGCCCTACTATCGCGACGCGGGGGTCGAGCACGACGTGCGCAACGCGAATCCGTTCGAGTTCGCCTTCATCGAGATCGAGCTGAAGCGCGCGCCCGGCGCCTGAACTCCGCGGCGAGGGAATCGCCCGGCGTGCTATCGTAGGGTCTGCCTTCCATTGGGCCCCTCAGGGTGGCGCTGCGGGCGCCGAGGCCCACCGGCATCTGGCGTGCTCTGCTCCCACCTCCCGAAGGAGCACCATGAAGAAGACCCCTGGAGTTTTCGCCCTCCTCGCCGCCGCGGTGATCGGCTTCGGCCATCACGTCGCGAGCCTCTGTGCCAGCGCGCAGGAACGGCTCGTCGGTCGGCAGGGGGGAACCCGACGTCCACCGGGCCGGTGAGCGGGCCGACGCCATGCAGCGAGACGCCGCCGTCTACACCGTGGGGGATTTCATCCGGCGCGTGGTCGAGAGTCTCTTCCGGGCCGATTTCCGGGGCCGGCTGCTCTGCTCGCGCTGTCTCATCAAGCTGACGAAGGACAACCTGGACAAGAGCTACTCGAAGCGCGACGTCATCCAGGTGGTCGAGGAGCTGTTCACCGCCCCGGGCTCGGTCATGCAGGTGGCGACCGCGCCGTGCGGGCTCTGCGCCAGGAAGAAGGTGGCCTGCCTCGGGATGCCGGCCGAGGGCCGATGATGTGCGTGTACTGTGTGGAGGACGCGGGCTGCGAGCACGAGCGTGACGCCTGCGCGGCGAGCGGGGGCCAGCCCTGCGCTCAGTGCGGTCACACCTCGGCGGCCCGACCCTGGCTCCCACCCGCGTTCCCCGGCCCGGGGCCGCGCTGGAGTCGCCCCAAGCCGCGCCCGGCCAGGAAGCCGGTGACGGGCCGGAAGCCCGGGACGGCTACTCGCGATCGGCGATCATCCGCTCCCTGATCTCGTTGGTGAACAAGGCGAGGGTCAGGGGGCACGGGGGCTCGTTGGCGTCGAGGTACTGACAGTCCTTCTCGCTGCACCGCACGAAGAGCTTGCCCCGCCCCGCGATCGCGTTGCGGCGCCGCAGGGTGATCGCCACGTCCTCGGAGACCACCTCGCAGCGGAACGACTTCGAGGGCATCCGGCTCACGCGGTCTCCTTTGCGACGACGTGAGCTTCCCGCGCGATCCGGTGAGAGTGACAGGGGCGCGACGGCCTGCCAGTATCTTCCGCGAAGACGACCCGATTATACCCGACCGGGCTCGGGCGCCGGGGGGCGATTTCCAGGCGCGGGCTCGACGAGCGAGCGGAGCACCGCGATGATCGCGGAGTTGTCCCGCTCGCCCCAGCCGCCCGCCACTCCGGCGGTCAGGAGCTGCCGGTGCAGCGCGGTCGCCAGCAGCGGCGCGCCCGCCGCGTGACCCACCTCGACCATCAGCTCGACGTCCTTGAGATGCTGGGCGAGCTTGCCCTCCGGCTCGAAGCGCTCCGCGAGCATGCGCTCGCCCTTGACGTCCATCGCGCGCGAGTAGGCCGCGCTGTCCTTCAGCACCGCGAGCAGGTCGGGGCCGTCGAGGCCCTGGCGCAGCCCGAACAGCAGCCCCTCGGCGAGCGCGAGCCGGTTCAGGCCGAGCACCAGGTTGACCACCAGCTTGGCGCGCGCCCCCGCGCCGTTCGGGCCCACGTGATGCGCGCGCCGCGCGATGGCGTCCAGCACCGGCCGGCAGCGCTCGAAGACCTCGCGGTCGCCGCCCACCACCACCGGCGCCTCGCGCCGGCGCGCCTGCCCGCTCGACCCGGCCACCGGCGCGTCCAGCATCGCGATGCCCCAGCGTGCGAGGTCGGCGGCGAGGGCGGCGGAGGCGTCGGGGTGAATCGTGCTGCAGTCGACGACGACCGGCCCGGGGCCGGCCGCCCCGAGCGCGCCGTCGCGCCCCAGCAGGACCTCGCGCACGATGTCGGCGGTCATCAGGCACGTCACCACGGTGTCCGCGCCGCGGGCCGCGTCGGCGGGCGAGTCGGCGGGGACGCCGCCGCGCGCGGCATGCTCGCGCACGCGCTCGGGGGCGACGTCGTAGCCGCGCACCGTGAACCCGGCCCGGATCAGGTTCTCGGCCAGGGCCGAGCCCAGCAGGCCCATGCCGATGCAGGCGCCGATCGCGCCCATGCGTGTCTTCCGCGGCGCCGCGCGGCCGGGAGCTAGCCGGCGGCCGACAGCGGCCGGGCCGGGGCCAGGCTCTCCAGCAGGCGCCCGAATCCGGTGATCGGCCGGGTGACGCCCAGGGCCCGCAGCGCGGTCCAGATGGTGGACTGGTTCGAGCTCACCACCGGCCGCCCGGTGCGCTGCTCGATCGCGCTCGCGGCCTCGACCGAGCGCCACGCGGTGCACGAGCAGAGCAGCGCGTCCGCCTCGGGCCGGCACGCGCGCGAGGCGAACTCCACCACCGACTCCGGGTCCTGGTCGTTGATCCCCTGGTTCCCGGCCGCGGCGGCGCGCGGCTCGCCGTCGACGTTCAGCACCTCGAAGCCCTGGGCCTCGAGGTAGGCGCGCAGCCGCCGGTTGTTCCACTCCGGGTAGGGCGTGGCCACCGAGATGCGCCGGGCTCCGAACGAGCGCAGCGCCTCGACCACCGAAGGGCTGGTGGCCACCGCGGGGACGCCGGCCTCCCGCCGGATCATGTCGAGCATCTGGCGGTCCCACCCCGGCCCCTTGAAGAAGCTGCCGGTGGTGCAGCCGTAGACGACCACATCGACGCGCGCGGTCGCGAGGTACCGGGCGCCGTTCTCGATCTCCGCGTTCATCCGCTCGAAGGCCTGGTCGCCGGTGCCCTCGTTCGTCATCCACAGCCGCTGGCCGTGGACGGTGACGCCGGGCGGGACCACGAGCTGGAAATCCGCCTCGCAGGTGGTGTTCGTCGAAGGCACCATCACGCCGATCCGTTTGCGCAGGCTCATGGGCGGGCTCCTCGGCGGCCATGATACGGCATCGCGGGGCGGCCCGACATTGACACGATATGCCGGGCGGCGTAGGGTGCTTCTCGCCCGAACCGAAGGGGTGCACCCTGCTGGACGACTGAGGAGGCCCTCATGGCCCACACGCTCGAGTCCTTCGCCGCCACCGCCCACGATCTGCTCACCGCCGAGCCCGGGCCAGCCGGGCGCGAGAAGGTGAGGAGCCTGCTCGAGCAGGTGCTGCGCGACGACGCCTTCGTGGCCCGGCACCTGACCGACGACGTGCCGGAGCGCAAGATCCTCTACGCCGACCCGCAGCTCGGCTTCTGCATCCTCGCCCACAACTACAAGGGCGCGAAGGAGAGCAACCCGCACGACCACGGGCCCTCGTGGGCCATCTACGGCCAGGCCCGGGGCGAGACGCTCATGAACGACTGGGCCCTCGTCGAGCCCGCCACCGAGGCCCGGCCCGGGAAGGTCCGCCACGTCCGCAGCTATCCGCTCAAGCCCGGCATGGCCCACGTCTACAACGAAGGCGACCTCCACTCCCCGCGGCGCGACGGCCCGACACGGCTCATCCGCATCGAGGGCACCAACATGGACAAGGTCAAGCGCCTGGCCTACGAGAGGGTCTGATGAAAGACAATCTCCGGTTCGTCGACTCGGACATGCACATCATGGAGCCACCCGATCTGTTCGAGCGGTACCTCGACCCACGCTTCCGCGACCGGGTGGTCCTGCCGATCGGCGCGGACGGGCGGCCCCGGCGCGGCACCATCGTCATCGACGGGCTCCCGACCACGATGGACGCCGAGATGCAGCAGTACCGCAAGCGCAGCCGCGCGGGCGGGGCGGGGAGCGCGCACAGCACCCAGCCGCTCTCGGGATCGCGGCTGCAGTCCACCAACCGGCTCGACTTCGCGATCGAGCGCAACTACGATCCGGAGGCGCAGGTGATGGCGATGGCCATCGAGGGTGTCGACATCGCGGTGCTCTACCCGACCACCGGATTGAGCCTGATCGCGCGCGACAACCTGGACCCGCAGCTCTCGCTGGCCCTGTGCCGGGCCTACAACGACTGGATCGCCGAGTTCTGCCGCCACAGCCCGGAGCGCCTCAAGTTCGTGGCGATGCTGCCGGTGCACGACGTGCACCTCGCCTGTCGCGAGCTGGTGCGCGGGGTGCGCGAGCTGGGCGCGGTCGGCTCGTTCATCCGGCCCAACCTGGTCAACGGGCACTACTGGCACTCCAACTACTGGGATCCCCTCTACAGCCTGCACGAGGAGCTCGACGTGACGTGGGGCTTCCACGAGGGCACCGGGGCCTGGAACTCGCACATGAACGTGCTCTACGGCGAGAACCGCTTCTATCGCCACGTGGCCAGCCACTGGATCGAGATGCAGCAGGCCCTGATCGCGATGATCGTGGGCGGGGTGTTCGAGTTCCACCCGAAGCTGCGGGTCGGGTTCCTCGAGGCGCAGAACTCGTGGGTGCCCGGGCTGCTCTCGCGCATCGAGTGGGACTACCCGCAGTACCGCGACTCGCACGCGCCCTACCTCTCGCTGACCCCGCGCGAGTACTTCCGCCGCAACTGCTGGGCCGCGGTGGAGGGGAGCGAGCCCGAGATCGAGGCCACCGCGGGTCTGATCGGCGGCGACCGGATGTGCGTCTCCACCGACTACCCGCACTTCGACTCGAACTTCCCGAACGTGTCGGACAACGTGCTCAAGCACTGCTCGCGCGAGACCGCGGCCCAGATCCTGATGGGCGGTGCGCACCTGTACGGATTCACCGACGCCGACTTCGAGAAGGCGGACGCGGCGGTGGCCCGCGCCGCCGCCGCCCCGGCGGGAGGAGCCGGCAAGCGAGGCGTCCCGGTCGGCGCGTGAGGCCGGGCCGCTCGTGAGGGAGGTCCGTCACCGTATCGTCGACACGAACGGCATCCGGCTGCACGTGGCCGAGCAGGGCGAGGGCCCGCTGGTCCTGCTCTGCCACGGCTTCCCGGAGTCCTGGTACTCCTGGCGCCACCAGCTCCGGGCCCTGGCCGAGGCGGGCTTCCACGCGGTGGCGCCCGACATGCGCGGCTACGGGCAGAGCGAGGCGCCCGCGGAGATCGAGCGCTACACCCTGCTGCACCTGGTGGGCGACATGGTCGGGCTGCTCGACGCGCTCGGGGAGCCGACCGCGGTGATCGCGGGGCACGACTGGGGCGCGCCGGTGGCCTGGCACTCGGCGCTGCTGCGCCCGGATCGGTTCCGCGCGGTGATCGGGCTGAGCGTGCCGTTCCGGCCGCGCGGCTCGACCCGGCCCACCACCGCGATGGCGCGGACCGCCGACGCGGTCTTCTACCAGCTCTACTTCCAGGAGCCGGGGGTGGCCGAGGCGGAGCTCGGCCGCGACGTGCGGTCCACCGTCCGCCGCATCCTCTATTCGGGCGGCGGTGAAGGGCGGCGCGCGCGGGTGGGCCTGGGCAACCCGGACGCGGTGGGCATGGTGCCCCGGCGCGGCGGCTTCCTGAGCCACACCGAGGACCCCGCGGTCCTGCCGCCGTGGCTGACCGAGGCGGACGTCGATTTCTTCGCGGGGGAGTTCTCCCGGGCGGGGTTTCGCGGCGGCCTCAACTGGTACCGCAACATCGACCGGAG
>DATFAJ010000556.1:0-5958 GCA_035254745.1 Candidatus Methylomirabilota bacterium
CACATACTCGGAGTACCGAACGCGGCCGTCCGCGCCGATGACGAACACCGCACGCGCGAGGAGTCGGTCCAGCGGACCGCCCTCGATGAGGACGCCGTAGTTCTTCCCGAAAGTCGCGTGCCGGTGGTCGCTCGCGACGACGAGCTTGTCGACCCCGGCGGCGCCGCACCAGCGCTTCTGCGCGAACGGCAGGTCCATGCTCACGGTCCAGACCTCGACGTTGCCGCCGAGCTTGCCCGCCTCCACGTTGAACTTTCGGGTCTCGGTGTCGCACACCGGGGTGTCGAGCGACGGTACCGCGCTCAGCACGATGACCTTGCCGCGGGCCTGGCTCAGCTTGACCGGCTGTAGCCCATTGTCGAGCGCGGTGAAGTCGGGGGCGTCGCTGCCCGCCTTGATCTCGGGACCACCGAGCGCGATCGGATTGCCTTTGAACATCACGGCGCCGGCTCTATCGGCCATGGAGCACCTCCGCTGGATGGAATTCGGGTTGGGGGACGCCTACCGCGAGCGGTCCACAGTATACAGGTGGGGGTTGTCGTATCATAGGCAGCGGCTGCAGTGGGGCAGCGGCTGCAGTGGGGTATGGCTGCAGTGGGGCAACGGGCCGGAGTGGCGAAACTGGCATACGCGCCGCACTCAAAATGCGGTGTCCGCAAGGGCCTGCGGGTTCGAGTCCCGCCTCCGGCACCACTCTTTTTCCGGGCGCTCGGCCGACCGCGTCCTCGAGGTGTGGCATGACCACGGCGACGCGCTCTCCGCTGCACACCGCGCTCTGCGACCGCCTCGGAATCCGCTACCCGATCTGCCAGGCCGGCATGGCGTTCGTGGCCCGCGCCTCGCTCGCGGCGGCGGTGTCGGCGGCGGGCGGGCTCGGGGTCATCGCGGCGGCGCACGGCAGCCCCGCGCTGCTGCGCGAGGAGATCCGCCGGGTGCGCGAGCTGACTGACCGGCCGTTCGGCGTGGACATCCTCTTCGCCACCGTGCGGACGGCCGGCCGGGAGACGGACGCGTTCACCGACGCGGTCCGGGGCTGGTGCGACGTCGCGCTCGAGGAGCGCGTGCCGGTGCTGATCGCGGGGCTCGGCAATCCCGGGCCGCTCACCGCGGAGGCGCACCGCCTCGGCATCACCGTGATGGCCCTCTGCGGCAACGTGAAGCAGGCGCGCGACCACGCCGCGAACGGGGTGGACGTGATCATCGCCCAGGGCCACGAGGGCGGCGGGCACACCGGGCGCGTGGGCGGCCTGGTGCTCACGCCGGCGGTGGTGGACGCGGTGGCCCCGCGCCTCGTGGTGGCCGCGGGCGGGCTCGCCGACGGGCGCGGGCTCGTGGCCGCGCTGGCCCTGGGGGCCGCGGGAGTGTGGATGGGCACGCGCTTCATCGCCACCACCGAGGCGCACGGGCACGACAACTACAAGCGCAAGATCACCGCCATCGACGAGGAGGGCACGGTGGTGACGCGCGCGGTGTCCGGCAAGCCCAATCGCCAGATCCGGAACGCGTTCACCCGCGAGTGGGAGACCCGGCAGGCCGAGATCGAGCCCTTCCCGATCCAGTACGAGCGGGTGGGCAAGCCCGCGTCGATCCGGGCGCGCGAGGAGGGTGACGTCGAGCACGGGAGCGCGGCGGCCGGGCAGTCGGCGGGCCTGGTCCGCGACGTGCGCCCGGCCGGCCTGGTCGTGGCGTCGATCGTGGAGGAGGCGGAGACGATCCTGCGGCGGCTCGGCGCACGGGGCGGAGCGTGACCGGCCCGCTGGCGGGACGGGTCGCGGTCGTCACCGGGGGCTCGCGGGGCATCGGCCGCGGCATCGCGCTCCACCTCGCCCGCGCGGGCGCCGACTGCGTCATCACCTACCGTCGCGACGACGCGGCCGCCGCCCGGACGGTGGCCGCGCTCGAGGCCACCGGTCGGCGCGCGCGCGCCGAGCGGCTCGACCTCGGAGAGCCCGAGCAGGTGGGCCCGGTGTTCGAGCGCATCAAGGATGCCTTCGGCCGGGTGGACGTGCTGGTGGCGAACGCGGCGGCCGCCGCGTTCCGCCCGGTGCTCGAGCAGAAGGCCCACAACGTGCGCCGCACGTTCGCGATCACGGTGGACGCGTTCGTGGCGATGACCCAGGCGGTGGTGCCGCTCATGGCGGGCCGGCCCGGCCGCATCGTGCTGGTCTCGGGGATCGACAGCTTCCAGGCCATGGGCGGCCACAGCGTCCTGGGCGCGGCCAAGGCCGCCGCGGAGAGCCTCGTCCGCGGGCTCGCGTTCGAGCTGGGCCCGCTGGGCGTCACGGTGAACGCGGTCACCCCGGGCTTCATCCGCACCGATTCGTCCACCTACTACGTGACCGAGGGGCTCGGCCTCGACTACGACCGGGCCACCGAGCGGCTGCGGGCCGCGACCCCGGTGCGCCGGCACGGCACCCCGGAGGACGTGGCGGCCCTGGTGGGCTATCTGGTCTCCGACGCGGCCTCGTTCGTCACCGGCCAGTGCATCGTGATCGACGGCGGGCTCACCATCACCTCGCCCATGACCCGCATGGGAGACGAGCCCTAGAGGGGCGGTTGGGGCCCCCGTTCGTGTAGACTGGCTGTCATGTCAGCGTCATGGTTCGAGCCCCTCCAGGCGCGTGCGACCTACCAGTCGGAGGCGGTCAGCGAGGCCCGCGCTGTCCTCGCCGAGGCCGCCGCCGCCGCGTGCTCGCGCGCGGCCCCGGCGCTGCTCGCGCGGCAGAAGCCCGAGGGCTACTGGGTGGGCGACCTGCTCGCCGATTCCACCCTGGAGTCCGACTACGTCCTGTTGCAGCTCTGGCTCCACCCGCCGCGGGACGGCGAGTGGAAGCCGCCCACGTGGGAGCGGATCCTCCGGGCGCGCCGGGCCATCCTCGACCGGCAGCGGCTCGACGGCGGCTTCGACATCTACCCGGACGGGCCCGCCGACGTCAACGCGACGATCAAGGCCTACGTGGCCCTGAAGCTCTCGGGGCTCGACCCCGCGAGCGAGCCGCTGCGGCGGGCGCGCGACACCATCCTCGGGCTGGGGGGCATCCAGGAAGCGAACAGCTACGTCCGCATCAACCTGAGCCTGTTCGGCCTGTACCCGAAGCGCCACGTGCCCACCATCCCGGTGGAGCTGGCCCTGGTGCCGGGCGGCCTGATCTACGAGATGTCGTCGTGGACGCGCGCGATCGTGATGCCGCTGTCGATCATCCAGGCCAAGACGGACACGCGGCCGGTTCCGGCCGGCTTCACCCTGGACGAGCTGATCGTGCCCGGCAAGACGTTCAAGCTGCCGAAGCGCGACCGCCTCTCCGCGTTGTTCCGCCAGCTCGACGTGGCGCTCAAGGTGTGGGAGAGCCGCGGGCCCGAGATGATCCGCAAGCCGGCCATCCGCGAGGCCGAGAAGTGGATCCTCGACCGCACCCGCAACAGCGACGGCCTCGGCGCGATCTTCCCCTCGATGATGTACCTCATCATGGCCCTCGACGCGCTCGGCTATCCGCGCGACCATCCCGATCTCATCGAGGGTATCCGGCAGTTCGAGGGCCTGCTGACCGAGACCCCCGACGCCTTCTACTTCCAGCCCTGTGTCTCGCCCGTGTGGGACACCTCGATCGCGATGTTCGCGCTCGGCGAGATGGGGGCGGTGGCTCCCGGGCCGATGCGCCGGGCCGCCGACTGGTTCGTCGCCCGCGAGATCCGCCGGCGCGGGGACTGGTCGGTGAAGCGGCCGGACCTCGAGCCGTCCGGCTGGGCCTTCGAGTTCGCCAACGAGCACTACCCGGACATCGACGACACCGCGATGGTGCTGCTGGCGCTCCAGCACGCGAGCGCCTCGGACGCGGCGGCCCAGGAGCGCTGCGAGCGACGGGCGATCGCCTGGCTGGTGGGCATGCAGTCGAGCGACGGCGGCTGGGCCGCCTTCGACGCCGACAACAACTGGGCCTTCCTCAACCGGGTGCCCTTCGCCGACCACAACGCGATGCTCGATCCCTCGTGCCCGGACATCACCGGCCGTGTGCTCGAGGCGCTCTGCCGCCGGGGCTTCAAGCTCTCGGACGCGCCGATCGAGCGCGGGGTGGGCTTCCTGCTCGAGACGCAGGAGCGGGACGGTAGCTGGTACGGGCGCTGGGGCGTCAACTACCTGTACGGGACCTTCCTCGCCCTGCGCGGCCTGCGGGCGGCCCAGGACCCGAGCGCCTCCAAGGCGATGTGGAAGGCCGGGAAGTGGATCGCCTCCGTGCAGAACGAGGACGGTGGGTGGGGCGAGAGCTGTGCCAGCTACAACGAGGGGCACTTCGTGCCCGCGCCGAGCACGCCGTCGCAGACCGCCTGGGCGCTGCTCGGCCTGGTCGCGGCCGGGCAGGGCGACACCGAGGTGCTGGTGCGCGGGGTGCGCCACCTCATCGACACCCAGAAGCCCGACGGGACCTGGGACGAGTCGCTCGCCACCGGGACCGGATTCCCCAACGTGTTCTACCTGCGCTACACGCTCTACCGGAACTACTTTCCGATCCTGGCCCTCACCCACGCGCGACGCGCCCTGGAAGAGGCGGAGCGGACGTTGCGCCTCGTGCACGAATCGGAGCCGTCGCGCCCGATCCGCTGAGCGCCCGGGCGGGCGCGACGGCCCCGTGCGCTCACGCGCCCTGGACCGACACCTCGATCACGGACGGATCGCGCGCTCCCGTTTCCCCCGCCTCCAACGCGACCGCCGCCGCGTAGACCGTCGCGGCGATCCGCACCGCGTCGTTGACGTGATCGGGCGTGAGCCCGCCCTCCGTCACCGTCTTCTCGTGGGCCCGCACGCACGTCTCGCAGCCGTTGATCGCGCTCACCGCGAGCGCCATCAGCTCGAAGTCCGTCCGGTTCGTGGCCGGCTGCATCAGCCGGTTCATCCGGAGCCCGGCCGGCTTCTCGCGGTGGACCGGCTTGCCCACCATGTGGCGGAAGCGATAGTACACGTTGTTCATCGCCATGAGCGCGGCGGCGGCCCTGGCGTCCTCCACCACCGCGGGACCCGCTACCGCCCCCGCCGCGGCCAGCACCGCGTCGCGCAGGCCACGGTGGCGGGCGGTGACCGCGGCGGCCGCCGCCACGCCCCAGCGCTGCGCGTCCGAGAGCGCCCCGCCGCGCAGGACCGCCTGCAGGTTCAGGCGAATGTCCCGCGCCGCGTCGGGGATGGCCGCCCGCAGCCGCTCCAGCGCGTCCACGTCAGGCCACCTGCAGCGTGGGCTCGCCCGCCTTCCAGTTGCACGGGCAGAGCTCGCCGGTCTGCAGCGCGTCGAGCACCCGCAGCACCTCGTCGACGTTGCGGCCCACCGACAGGTCGTTGACGCTGGCCCAGCGGATCACGCCCTGAGGATCCACGATGAAGGTGGCGCGGAGCGGCACACCCTCGCCCCGGTGCAGGATGCCGAGCGCGGTGGAGAGCTCGCGCTTGGTGTCGGCCAGCATGGGGAACGGCAGGCTGGCCAGATCGGGGTGGTCGCGCCGCCAGGCCAGGTGCACGAAGTGGGTGTCGGTGCTCATGCCGAGCACCTGGGCGTCGCGGTCGCGGAAGTCTCCGTTCCGCTTGCCGAACTCGGCGCTCTCGGTCGGGCAGACGAAGGTGAAGTCCATCGGCCAGGAAAAGAGGACCGGCCACTGGCCCGGGTAGCTCCGGTCGGTGATCCGGGTGAATTCATGGCTCTTCTCGAGGCTGACGGCGGCCTGCAGGTCGAACTGGGGCAAGCGGTCTCCAACGGTCAACATATCGGCGTCTCCTTGTCGGATCGAGTTTTTTGGGGTACTTCGCCCTCCCTAACTTCAGATGATTAGGGTACCCTAATATATGCAGCGGGCGCACGAAGGCCGGCGGGGAGGGGACGGAGCGCGGAAGGGGCCCTAGCGCAGCGCGGCGGCCGCGGCCCGGGCCAGGGCCGGCAGCTCGGGATCGCGCGCGCCCATGATCAGCACGGTGTCGCC
>DATFAJ010000557.1:0-3514 GCA_035254745.1 Candidatus Methylomirabilota bacterium
AGATCCAGCGCACCACGATCGCGGTCCGCGCCCTCGGCCTGCCGGCCGAGCCCCGTGGGCGATAAGCCGATGCTCCAGCGACACGCAGTGCCATCAAACCGGTGGGGGGGTCTGGGGGAGGAGCGGCAGTCGCTCCGCCCCAGCTCATAGTGGATCTCTCGTTCTCGCCGGCCCAGCAGCTTCTCCAGCAGTCGGCGCGCACGTTCCTGCAGCGGCGCTGCTCGATCAAGCGGGTGCAGGAGCTGGCCCTCGACCCGCGCGGCTTCGCCGCCGATCTGTGGAAGGAAATCGCGACGCTGGGCTGGCCGGGCCTCCTCATCTCGCCCGAGCTGGGCGGCAGCGGCGGCACGGTCGGCGAGGCGCTCGCGCTGGTCGAGGAGCTGGGCCGCGCCTGCTTCCCGGGCCCCTTCATCGCGAGCGCCGTCGTCGCCACCACCGCGCTCGGCCTGGCCCCGGGCCGGCGGGCTCGCGATCTGCTCGCCGCCCTGGCCGTGGGGGAGCGCATCTGCACGCTCGCCGTCCTCGAGGAATCGGGACGACTCGACCCGGACGCCCTGACCCTGCCCGTCGCGCCGTCCGGCCGTCTCACCGGCCGTAAGCTCTTCGTCCCCGACGCCCACGTGGCGACCGACGTGATCGTGCTGGGACGCGGGGCCGCCGGCCCGACCGCGGTCCTGCTGCCGATGGACCGCGCCGGGATCGGCGCGCACCCGCTCGACAGCATGGCCGGCGACAAGCTCTTCGAGCTCGAGCTCGCCGACGTGGCGATCCGGCCGGACGATCTGCTCGGCCCGCCCGGAGGCGGCTGGGCGCTCCTGGGGCCCGCCTTCCGCGTGGGCGCCCTCGCCCGCTGCGCGGAGATGGCGGGGGCCGCGCAGCGTGTGCTCGAGCTCTGCGTGGAGCACGCCCGGGTGCGCGTGCAGGGCGGGCGGCCCATCGGCGGTTACCAGGCCATCCAGCACGCCTGCGCGGATCTCTACCGGGACGTCGAGAGCGCGCGCTGGCTCACCTGGGAAGCGGAGTGGAAGCTCGCGTCGGGCCGACCCGACGCCCATGCCGCGGTGGCGGCGGCCAAGGCCTACGGTGCCGAGGCCGCCCTGCGCGTCGCCCGCCGCGGCCACCAGATCATGGGCGCCATCGGGTACTGCGAGGAGCATCCGCTCCACCTCTTCCACAAGCGCATCCTCACCGCCGCTCTCGACGCGGGCGACTCGACCCGGCACCTCGAAGCGGTCGCCGCATCGATCGGGCTCCCCCAGGACCGGCGTTGAGGGATCTCGCCGCCTTCGACCGTCATCGGTACATGGCCCTCGCGACCTTCCGCCGCAGCGGAGCCGAGGTCCGGACTCCGGTCTGGTTCGCGGCGATGGACGGGAAGATCTACGTCTTCACGGCCGGCGAATCCGGAAAGGTCAAGCGCCTGCGTCGCTCGTCCCGGGCGCGGGTCGCCCCCTCCGACGTGCGCGGGGGCGTCCGCGGGGAGTGGTGGGACGTCGCCGCGCGCCTCGTGACCGAGCCCGGCCTGATCGAGCGGGCCCACGCCGCGCTGCGGGCGAAGTACGGGTGGCAGGCGTGGGTGGGCGACGTCTTCTCCCGGCTGACCGGCCGGATACGCCGCCGCGCCTGGATCGAGATCGAGGTCTGAGCCGTGGCCTCGCGACGAGCGGTTCACACGGCCCGGACCGCGCTCGGCATCACGTGCGGCTGGATCGCGGCGGCCCTGCTCGCGCACTGGATCGTCCGGCGGGTGCCCACGTATCCGGCTCGCGAGCTCACCGCGACCGCGACCGGGCTCGTCATCGGCCTCGGCAGCGCGTGGTTCGAGCTGCGGCTGATCCCGCGCCACGTGCGGTCCCTGACCGTGGGCGGCCTCCTCCTGGTGCGGACCTTCTTCTACGTCACCCTCTGCGCGGTCGTCATCCACGTGGTGACCATGAGCCTGCTGGGGCTCACCGAGCACGGGGGCCCGCTCGGCTACTACACGTCCGAGCAGTACCGGGACTTCGTGCTGGGCGGCCGGTTCCTGGCCGCGCTGGCCGTCCTCACCGTGGCGAGCTTCCTCATCAACTTCGTCCGGCAGCTCAACCGGATGCTCGGCCCGGGAACCCTCGCGAACCTCCTGCTGGGCCGCTACCACCGGCCGGTCGAGGAGGAGCGCATCTTCATGTTCCTCGACCTGAACGACTCCACCGCGATCGCGGCGGCGCTCGGCCCCCTCCGCTTCAACGACTTCAAGAACGACTTCTTCCACGACATCGCGGAGCCGATTCTGGAGACCCGCGGCCGGATCTACCAGTACGTGGGGGACGAGGCGGTGGTCACCTGGACCGTCGAGCGCGGGCTCCACCAGGGCAACTGCCTGCGCTGCGTCTTTCTCGTGACCGAGCGCATCCACGAGCAGAAGGACCGCTACCTGGCGCGGTACGGGATCGTCCCCGAGTTCAAGGCCGGCATCCACGGGGGCACCGTCGTGACCGCCGAGATCGGCGACATCAAGAAGGACATCGTCCACAGCGGCGACACCGTCAACACCGCGGCCCGGGTCGAGGCGCAGTGCCGCCCGCTGGAGCGGCGCGTGCTGGTCTCGGGGGCCCTGCTGGGCCGGTGCCGGGTGCCCGAGGAGCTCGAGGTCGAGGACATGGGCGACCGGGAGCTGCGCGGCAAGGCCGAGGCGCTCCGGCTCTACAGCGTCCGGGCCCGCGCGTAAGAGCGGGCGCCGCGCGTCCCGGCGCCCCTACCAGGGCAGGATCGCGGGCGCGTACTCCTCGATCCGCTCCTCCACCGTCATGAGCGGCTCGATGCCGTAGAGCGCGCGCGCGTTCTCGCCCATCAGCTTGCGCTGCGCCGCGACCGGGACCTTGAACTCGGCCATGTGGTGCAGGCCGTCCCACGCGTCCTCGGCGTCGTGGTGCGGGTAGTCCGACGACCAGATCGCGACGTCCTGGAACACGTCCCACAGGCGGTAGACCAGGGTCTCGTCCGACTCGAAGCCGATGAAGCAGCGCTCGTTGAACACGTCGACCGGATCCCGGATGAGCCGGTTGTCGCGCTGAAAGGCGAACAGGTTCGAGAAGTTCGACGAGCGCGACAGCACCAGCGGGAGCCACGAGGCGTTGGATTCCAGCACCGCCGCCTTCAGCTTCGGGAACCTCTCCAGCCAGCCGGTCTGCACCACTACCGTCACCCAGGTCATCGCCTCCAGCAGGAAGCCGAGAGTCTCGGAGGCGTCGATGGCGGGATCCATGGCCGCGGTGATGTTCGACACGAACTGGCCGGGCGAATAGACCACGGACTCGTCGGTGAAGAGCAGGCCCTGGCCCGAGTGGCCGCGCGCCTGGGCCATACGCTGGCCCCATTCGGGCGTCAACGCCTCGCGGGAGGGGAAGGTGTGCATGGCCAGCACCATGCCGGTGGCCTCGAACTCGCGCCACAGCGGGTCGAACTCGGCCAGGGTGGGATAGCGGCCGTTCCAGAAGCAGGGGCGCACCGCCGCCGCCTTGAAGCCCAGCTTGGC
>DATFAJ010000558.1:0-2706 GCA_035254745.1 Candidatus Methylomirabilota bacterium
GCCGCCCGACAGCCTCGACGACCTCCGCAAGGACCCGAACATCGTGGTGGCCGAGACCAACTCTTCCGCGGTCTGGTACGTCGTGCTCAACACCCGGCACCCGATCCTGAAGGACCGGCGCGTCCGCCAGGCGCTCAACTACGCGGTGAACAAGGACGCGATCATTCGCGACATCCTGAAGGGTACCGCCATCACGGCGGTGAGCCCGCTGTCGCCCGTCTATGGCCCCTACGCGGAACCGGGCGTCCAGCGCTATCCCTACGATCCCGAGAAGGCGAAGTCGCTCCTGAAGGAAGCCGGCTATGCCAACGGCTTCGACGTCACCTTCTTCGTGCCGGAGTCGGGCTCGGGCATGCAGTCGCCCGTCGAGATGGGGACGGTGATCCAGGCCAACCTGGCGGCGGTGGGCGTGCGCGCCAAGATCCAGACCATGGAGTGGGGCGCCTACCTCAAGAAGTACCTCGACGGCCCCGACATGGCGGAGATGTCCTGGAACCCGTCGATCGGCGATCCCGACCACATGATGTACATGCTGCTCTCGTCCGATCGCTTCCCGCCCGCGTTCAACGCCGGCTTCTATCAGAACCCGCGGGTGGACGAGCTGCTGCGGAAGGGCCGCACCACCATCGACGACAAGGAGCGCATCCCGCTCTACCGGGAAGCGCAGCGCCTCGTGATGGAGGACGCGCCGTGGATCTTCGTGGACCACGGCAAGCAGGTGATCGTGCACCGGAAGCGCGTGCAGGGGTTCAAGCTCCACCCCAACTTCGACCTGGTGCTGACGCAGGTGTGGCTGCAGTAGGCGGGGGCGGCCTCCAGGGCTACCTCGTCCGACGCATCCTGCTCGCGCTGCCGGTCCTGGTCGGGGTCTCGCTGCTCGTCTTCGGGGTGATGCGCCTGGCGCCCGGCGACCCCGCCGCGATCATGCTGGGGGCGCAGGCCACCCGCGAGGACGTGGAGCGCCTGCGCCGCGACCTCGGCCTCGACCGGCCGGTGGCGGTGCAGTACTTCCAGTGGATGGGCCGGGTGCTGCAGGGCGATCTGGGCCGATCGATCCCGCTCGGGCGCGAGGTGCTTCCCGAGGTGGTGCTGCGCTTCAAGGCCACCGTGGTCCTGACCGCGGGCGCACTCGTGATCGCGATCTCCCTCGGGCTCGGCGCCGGGATCCTGTCCGCCACCCGGCAATACTCCTGGCTCGACAAGCTCGCGATGGCGGTGGCGGTGACCGGGGTGAGCCTCCCGGTGTTCTGGACCGGCATCATGCTGATCCTGGTGTTCGCCCTGTCGCTGCGCTGGTTTCCCTCCGCGGGCATGATGTCCCCTTACGGGGGCGGGACCGGGGACCTCCTCTGGCACCTGGTCCTGCCCGCGATCACCCTCGGGACCGCGTCGGCAGCGGCGGTGGCGCGGCTGACGCGCTCGAGCGTGCTCGAGATCATCCGCCAGGACTACGTGCGGGCCGCGCGGGCCAAGGGCCTGGCCGAGCGCGCGGTGATCGCGCGCCACGTGCTCAAGAACGCGTTCAACCCGATCCTCACCGTGGTCGGGGTCCAGGTCGGTTACCTGCTCGGAGGCGCCATCCTGACCGAGACCGTGTTCTCGTGGCCGGGGCTCGGCTCGATGATGGTGCGCGCGATCCAGGCCCGGGACTACCCGCTGGTGCAGGGTGGGGTGCTCCTGATCGCGACCACGTTCGTGGTGGTGAACCTGATCGTGGACCTGCTCTACGCGGTCTTCGACCCGCGCATCCGCTATGAGTAGCGCGGCCGTTGCCCTCGCGCGCCCCGCGGCGCCCGGGGGCCACTCGAGCTTCGCGGAGGCCGCCCGCATGTTCCGCAAGAGCGGCAGCGCGGTGCTCGGCCTCGGCCTGGTCGTGGTGCTCGGGCTCGCCGCGGCGCTCGCCCCGCTACTCGCTCCGCACGACCCGGACACCATCGACACCGCGCGCCGGCTCGCGCGGCCGCTCACCGCCGGGCACGTGCTCGGCACCGACGAGTTCGGGCGCGACCTGCTGAGCCGGCTGCTCTACGGAGCCCGCACCTCGCTGGTGGTGGGCCTGGCCGCCACCGCGCTCGCGGCCGCGGCCGGCTCGGGGTTCGGGCTGCTGGCCGGGTTCGTGGGCCGCTGGGTGGACCAGGTCGTCATGCGCTCGATCGACACCCTGATGGCATTCCCCTACTTCCTGCTCGCCATCGCGATCATCGCGACCCTCGGTCCGGGCCTGGTCAACGGCATGGTGGCCGTCGCGATCGTGAACATCCCGTTCTACGGCCGCATCGTGCGGGCCACGGTGCTGGCGGTGAAGCAGACCGAGTACGTGGAGGCGGCGCGGGCGCTCGGCGTGTCCGAGCTGCGCCTGTCGCTCACTCACGTTCTGCGCAACTGCCTGGCGCCGCTGATCGTGGCGGTCACTCTGAACGTGGGCGGCATGATCACCGCGCTGGCCGGCCTCTCGTTCCTGGGCCTGGGGGTGCAGCCGCCCACCTCGGACTGGGGCAGCATGCTCTCCAGTAGCCGGCAGTACATGAACGTAGCGCCCCACGTGGCGGCCCTGCCGGGCCTCGCGATCTTCCTCGCGGTGCTCGGCTTCAACCTCCTGGGCGACGGACTCCGGGATGCGCTCGACCCGCGCCTCCGCTAGAATGCCCGGGCGATGAGCGAGCCCGAGGCGATCCGCGCGGAGGTGGAGACCATGCTCGGGCTGGT
>DATFAJ010000559.1:0-6051 GCA_035254745.1 Candidatus Methylomirabilota bacterium
GTCTCCCGGCTGCCGAGCCAGTTGTGGCTCGGCAGGCCCAGCAGCCCGGTCAGCTGCTCGAGCAGGCCGTAGCCCGGCGTGTAGAAGAAGAGCCAGATGTTCGCTACCGCGATCATCGGCAGCACGGTCGGCGTGAAGAAGGCGAGCCGGAGCAGCGAGCGCCCCGCGATCCGCCCGTTCACCCACACCGCCATCAGCAGCGCGAGCGCGATCGACACCGGAATGGTCCCGACCGCGAACCACACGTTGTTCCTCAGCACCTGCCAGAACACCGGATCCTCCACCATCGCCCGGTAGTTATCCAGCCCCACCCACACCCCGGCCCGATTCGGCTTCGGGTTGGACAAGAAGCTGTGATACAGCGTCGCCACCACCGGGAAGTGCGTGAAGGTCACCAGCAACACCGCCGCCGGCAGCAACAGCAGCCACCCCTGCACGTGCACCGACCACCGCCGCGGACTCGCCGAGCCCGAGCCGTGAACCGAAGCATCGAGGCGAGCGGCGCTCATGCTCCTCGAGTCGCTCATTCCAACCCCAGTGCGGCGGGCGGGGCCGGCGGCGGGGGGGCGGGGCTCCCGGGAACCGTGTCTTCTGCGCGTTGCCGAAGCGTCAGACCAAGATCTCGTGGCCCGCCATGAGTGCAGGCAAAGCATAGCGAGTCAGCGTGTTCCCGGGAGCCCCGCCCCCCCGCCGCCGGCCCCGCCCGCCGCACACCCAGGCCACGCATCACTAGCGACGATACGGCCGGAGGATGCGGTCCGCCTCCCGCTGCGCGTCCTTCATCGCCTGGTCGGCGGGCTTCGCCCCGGTCAGCGCCGCCTGCAGCCCGTCGTTGAGCGCCTTCGTCACCCGCTGGTTGTCGTGGGTGGACAGCTCCGCCACCGCGTACTGGAGCTGGTCGCGCGCCACCGCGGCGGCGGGAAAGCCGGCGACGTACTGCTTCATGGCCGGCGTCTCCCACGCGTCCGGCCGCACCGCGACGTAGCCGGTGTCGATACCCCACTGCGCGGCCCGCTGGGGCGAGGTGATCCACTTGATGAACCTGAGCGAGGCGGCCTGCTGGGCCGGCGTGCTCTTCTTGAAGATGTGGAAGTTGCCGCCGCCGGTCGGCGAGCCGCGCCGCTTGCCCGCGGGCAGCATGGCCACCCCGAACTCGAACTTGGCGTTGTTCTTCACGTTGGTGAGGTTGCCGGTGGTGGTCCACATCATCGCGGTCTTCCGCTCGAAGAAGTCCTTGGGCGTCGTGCCCCATTCGATGATGCCGGTCGGCATCACCTTGTGCTTGCCGCTCAGGTCGACCCAGTACTGGAGCGCCTCCACCACCGCCGGCTTGTCGTAGTAGGTCTCGGTGCCGGCCTGGTTCATCAGGAGCACGTCGTTCTGGGTGGTGAACCCCTGGAAGAGCCAGTACGGGAAGCCGGACGAGGGAACCTCGAGGCCCCACTGGGTGACGTTGCCGCTGCCGTCGCGGCGGGTGAGCTTGCGCGCGTACTCGACCTGCTCGGCCCAGGTGGCGGGCGGCCGGTTCGGATCGAGGCCGGCCTCCTTGAAGGCCTCCTTGTTCCAGTACAGCACGATGGTGGAGCGCTGGAACGGGATGCCCCACGTCTTGCCTCCGGTCTGGCTGTTGAGCATGAAGGCGGGGAAGAAGCTCTTGAGCCAGGCCCGGTCCTCCGCGCTGGTGGCCATCGCGTCGAACGGCACGATCGCGTCCTCGTCGATCAGGGTGAACATGTCGGTCGAGAGCAGCACCGACATCTGGGGCGGCTCGCCGCTCTTCAGCGCGGTCAGCACCTTGACGATGGTCTCCTGGTAGGTGCCGGCGTAGATCGGCTTGACGTGGATGCCCGGGTTCTCCTTCTGGAAGTCCGCGGCGAGCCCGTCGATGATCTTGGTCACCGGGCCTCCCACCGCCACCGGGTAATAGAAGGACAGCTCCACCGGGGCCTGGGCGGCCACCGGCGAGGCGCCCGCCGCGAGGGCGACGAGCAGCAGGCATGCGAGCAGTCTCGGGATCATGGATGGTCTCCTCGTCATCGAGAGATGGATGAAAAGTCGGCGACCTCGTCACGACGGCGACCGGTCTCCGCGTCGAACACGTGAGCGGCGGCCGGCGCCCACGCGAGAGACACGCGGGCGCCGGCGGCGAGGGCGACGCGGCCGGGAGCCCGCACCGCCAGGGCCTGGCCGCCGATCGCGCACATCAGGATGGAGTCGGCCCCGAGGTACTCGATGCTCCGCACCGTGGCCTCCACCGCGCCGCGCTCGGGACCGGGCGCGACGCGGATGTCCTCCGGCCGCACCCCCAGCAGCCGGCGCCGGTCGTCGAGCGCGAGGACGTTCATGGGCGGGGTGCCGATGAAGCGCGCCGCGAACGCGGTCGCGGGCCGTGCGTAGAGGACGTCGGGCGGCGCGTCCTGCTCCACGCGTCCCTCGCGGAGCAGGATGACCTGGTCGGCCATGCTCATGGCCTCGGTCTGGTCGTGGGTCACGTAGACCATGGTGACGCCGAGGCTCTGCTGCAGTCCGCGAATCTCCCGGCGCATCTCGAGACGGAGCTGCGCGTCCAGGTTCGAGAGCGGCTCGTCCATCAGGCACACCGGCGCCTCCGCGATCAGCGCGCGGCCGAGGGCCACGCGCTGCTGCTGGCCGCCCGAGAGCTGCGAGGGCCGGCGCTCGAGCAGCGCGGCGAGCCCGAGCAGGTCCGCGACCCGCGCGAGGCGCGCCTTCCGCTCGGCCGCTCCGACCCGCCGCACCCGCAGCCCGAACACGATGTTCTCCGCGACCGACAGGTGCGGGAAGAGCGCGTACGACTGGAAGACCATGGACACCCGGCGCTCGGCGGGCGGCCGGTCCGTGACGTCCACGCCGCCGATGGCGATGCGCCCGGCGGTGGCCGCCTCGAGCCCCGCGATCAGGCGGAGCGTGGTCGACTTGCCGCAGCCGGACGGCCCGAGCAGCACCAGCATCCGCCCCGCCGCCGCCTCGAAGCTGACGTCGTCGACCGCCCGCGTCTGCCCCCACCACCGGCTCAGGTGCTCCACCGAGATGGCCGACACGCGCGCTCCTAGACGGCCAGCGCCGCACCGAGCCCGCTCACCCACTCGACCAGCGGGGCCGGCTCCGCGGGGATCCGGGTGAAGCGGTGGTGCAGCGCGGCCAGGCCGGTCCGCTCGACCAGCATCTTCTCGTTGAGCACCCACTGACGTCCACGGCAGGCGCGGGCGTGCGCGGCCTCGAGCACCGCCTTGGCGGCCTGGCCGGCCGCGCCGGTCACGTCACCGCGCTCGGCGCGCACGCGGGCGTGGGCGAGGCTGAACTCGGCATGCGCGCGCCAGCGCCGCTCCCCGTTCTCGGCCAGCCGCGCGGGGTAGACGGGTGCCTCCGGCAGCGTGCCCACCACCGCGCGGCTCACCGCCAGCTCGGCGGCCAGCAGGTAGGTCGGCGCGCCCGCGACGTAGCCGAGCAGCGCGTCGACGTCGTAGCGCCCCTCCGCCGCCTCCGCGGTCCAGTGCCGGACCACGTCGAGGTCGCGCAGCATCACGTCGACCTTGAGCCCATCGAGGGTGAGCCACGCTCCGCCGTTCATGAGGCGCCCCCACGAGCCCGGCGGGTGCACCTGGCCGTGGCGCGCAAGGATCGCGAGGTCGATCGCGCCCCGGTAGTAGACGCCCAGGTCCCAGTCGCTCCCCGCGTCCGCGGTGCCCGCCGCGCGAGAGCCGCCGACCGCCACCGCGAGGATCCCGGGCTGGGCCCCGAGCTCCGCGCACAGGTCGGCCACCGGTCGCGGCAACGGGATCATGCCGGGGCGATCACCGCGCGTGGCGCCCCGATCCCGAAAGCACCGCGTCGGGCAGGACGTGGGCGTGGCACTCGATCAGCGGGGCGGTCAGCGCGGGCAGACGAAGTCCCAGAGCGCTCCGGCGCGCTCGACCACCGCGTCCACGTCCTCGGCCAGCAGATGCCGATCCGCGATCATCGCCTCCACGTCACGACGCACCTGGACCAGGTAGCGGTCGCGGCCGCCGTACCGCTCCTCGAGCGAGGGCCGCGGGTCGCCGGTCCGCGCCCGCTCCGCCGCGGTGCGCGCGAGCGGCAGCGTGGAGCCCATCATGGACATGAGGTCGCCGGGCGCACCCTGATCGGGGTGACGCGGGTTCCAGCCGGTGAAGGTCGCGACCGGGACCCGCAGCTCCGGCGGCCGGATGCCGGCGCGATCGTTGCCGTCGGCATCCACCGCGGAGACCACCGTGACGTAGGGCGCGCCGATCTTGGGCGGCAGGTCCACGATGCCCCAGTCGACCCGCGGGCCGAAGTCGAGCCGCACCGGCCGCGGGATGCGGTCGGGGAAGCGCACGCCCGGGATGGCGGCGTACACCGCGCGCGTCGTCTCGGCGGCCACCGCGGTGCCGTCGGCCAGGCGCGGCACCGCGCTCGGGGGCGGCTCGACGCCCTCGCTCACCCACCGGTCGAGGTTGACGAGGGCGGCCCGCAGGAGCGGCGAGTAGTCCACCACGCTGAAGGGATGGCGCCCGCGCCCGCCCGTGTTCGGATCGGCGGGCGGCGGCGGGAGCGCTCCGGGCGTGTGCTGGGTGCCCGCGAAGAGGTACTGGCGGACCCAGGGCGGCGGGGTCACGTCTCGGGTGGCCGCCACGTCGGTGTGCACGAGCGAGCCGTCGCCGCGCCAGTACTCGGCCGCGGTGTTGATCGTGAAGATGCGCGGGGGCCGCGCCCGGCCCGCGAGCCGGTGGAGCAGCGCGCCCCGCTGCCCGGTGATCGGATCCGCCTGCTCTCCGTCGGTGAACGGGAACAGGCTCCCCACCGCGTGGACCGCGTTCAGCGAGGGCTGGCCGAACCGGCAGTTGAACTCGCCGCGCCGCCCGCCCGCCACGTGCGGGATCACCGCGTCCCATGCGAAGCGGCCTGTCTCGTCCTCGTCCAGCCCGAGGTAGAGCAGGTGGCGCAGGAAGCGACCGCTCTGCGAGACCCCGAAGACGTAGGACCGCTCGATCTGCCCCGCGCAGGGATTCCCCTCCCCCGCGGTCCCCCAGCGCAGGAAGGCCGCGGTGTCGCGCACCGCGGTGAAGCCGAGACCGACCAGCGGCGGATTCTCGGCCCGGTAGTAGCACTCGTAGATCCGCCCGGGCTCGAAGCCGCCATCGAGGGCGACCGAGCCCGCGTCGGGAAAGCGCCAGGCGCCGCGCGGCACGGTGACCGCGGGAGCCTCGGCGTGCTCGCGCACGTGCAGCTCCGCCTCCGGATCGTCGAGCCGCGCCACCGGGTGCGGGATGTGGTAACGATCGGCGAGGGGCAGCAAGTCCACGCGCGCGTTCGGTCGGAACTCGCAGCGCACCCGCTCGGACACCCCGGGGACCCGGGGCACCGTGAGCGCCATCATCCCGTCGCGGCGGGGCACGTCGGGCTGCCAGCCGATCCAGGCCACCGTGTAGCCGTGACGCATCAGGAAGCCGTTGCCGAAGTCCTCGCGGGTCGCCGGGTCGTTCGACCGCGGCGTGCTGTTGAACATGCCGAGCGCGATCTTGCGTCCGCGGTTGGGGATGTCCAGCAGGAGGCGGCGGCTCCCGCCGGTCAGCGGGCGCAGGAGGTAGAAGTCGGCCGAGGACTCGACGAGGCCCCGCGCGTTGCGGGGGGCCAGCCCGAGGTCCGCGATCGGCTCGTGGACCGGCGCGGACGGATCCACCGCGAGGTGGAGCACGCCCTCGATCTTCTCGTAGGGGCCTCCCGCCCCGAACGGCGCCCCGCCCAGCACCGGCTCGCGCCGCGTCACCTCGAGTCTTACCACCGCCATGGCGTCTCTCCGATCAGAAGGCGAGGAACGACCTCAGGGCGGCCAGGACCGCGTCCGGATTGTCCTCGTGCAGGGTGTGGATCGCGCGCGGGATCTCCACGAAGGTGCCCTTCGGCAGCTCGCGGGCCATGCGCTCCGCCACGTCGCGGTCCAGGATCGGGCTCTCCTCGCCGCGCAGCACCAGCGTGGGCACCGGGATCGTCCGCAGGAGGCCCCACCAGTCCACCTCGACGGTGGATCGG
>DATFAJ010000560.1:0-3496 GCA_035254745.1 Candidatus Methylomirabilota bacterium
GTCCTCCAGGCCGACGAGGGTGAGCGCGATGCGGGCCCGCCGGCGGCGCTCCACCGCGGACAGGTCGGTGAGCAGCAGCGGCAGCTCGACGTTGCGCAGGGCCGACAGCGCGGGAAGGAGGTTGTAGAACTGGAAGACGAAGCCCACGTGGGCCGCGCGCCAGGCCGCGAGCTCGCCGCCCGAGAGCCGGTCGATGCGCCGACCCTGCACCACGATGCTCCCACCGGTGGGCGTGTCGAGGCCGCCGATCAGGTTGAGCAGCGTGGTCTTGCCCGAGCCGGAGGGGCCCATCAGCGCGACAAAGTCGCCGCTCGGGATGTCGAGGTCGATGCCGTGCAGCACCTCGATGCGCTCCCGGCCGCGCTGATAGACCTTGGTCACGCCGCGGATCTCGACCAGGACCGTCACGCGCGCGCCCTCACTTCTCCGCGAGCCGCACCGCTTGGCCGTCCTCGAGGCCGGGCGGCGGCGCGAGCACCACGCGCTCGCCCTCGCGCAGGCCGCTCACCACGCGGCGCTGCCCGGCCATGTCCGGGCCCAGGGTCACGCGGCGGCGCTCCACCTTCTTGCCGTCGGTCACGACGAAGACGATCCCGTCGCCGCCCTCGGGGCGTACCGCTTCGGCCGGCACCAGCACCCCCGCGGCCGGCGGCGCCGGCGCCGCGCCGGCGGGCTTGGACTCGAGGAAGCCCACGCGCACGCCCATGTCGGGCACGATCCGCGGGTCCCGCGTCTTGATCGCGATCCGCACCTTGACGGTGGCCTTGCTCCGATCCGCGGTCGGGATGATCGCGATCACCTCGCCGGGGATCTTCCAGTCGGGATAGGCGTTGAGCGTGGCCTCCACCGGCTGCCCGGGCGTCACGCGGTTGATGTAGGACTCGTTGACGTCGACCTGGATCTCGAGCGAGTCCATGTCCACGATGGTGCCGATGCCGGTGCGGGTGAAGCCACCGCCGGCCGAGATCGGCGAGATCATCTCGCCCGGCTGCGCGGACTTGGCCACCACCACCCCGCTGAACGGGGCGCGGATCACCGTGTTGTCGAGCTGCACCTGGGCGACCCGCAGCGACTCCTGCGCCACCTTGATCTGCTCCTGGAGGTTGGCGAGCCGGGCCCGCAGCATGTCGCGCTGGGCGAGCGCCGCGTCCAGGCTCTGCGGGCTCACGAGCTGCCGGTCGTAGAGGCCCTGCTGGCGCACGTAGTCGCGCTCGGCCTGCTCGAGCTGCGCGCGCACCTCGGCGAGCTGGGAGCGCGCGGCCACGAGCTGGGCCTGGGCGAGGCCGAGCGCGGCGCGGACCTCGGTGTCGTCGAGGCGCGCCAGCACCGCGCCCTCGCGCACGCGCATGCCCTCCTCGATCAGCACCTCGGTGACCTTGCCGGTGATCTTGGCCGAGACGGTGGCCTGGAGCCGGGCGGTCACGTAGCCGCTGGCGTCGAGCACCGAGCCGGCCCCGCCTCCGGGCGCGGCGCGTGCCACCGTGGTCTGCACCACCGGCGGGCGCAGACGGCCCCAGCCGAGCCACAGCCCGACACCGCCCACCAGCAGGATCAGGGCCAGGATCGGGAGCAGACGACCACGCCGGCGCGGCGGACGATCGGGGCCGCGGTCGATGCGCAGCTGCTTGAGGAGGTCGGACTGTTCCAAGGTCTTCTGTTCGGGCACGAGGTCCCAGTGTGCCACAAGTGTCCATGGTGATAGAATCGCCACCCCGATTCCGATCGAACGCACCGGGGGCATCGACATGGAGCTGGTCTCGAAGCGCTTCGCCGACACCGCCGTGGTCTTCCCACAGGGCCGGATCGATCACGCGACCGCGGAGCAGTTCAAGGCCGCGCTCGTCCCTCACCTGGTCGGCGCAGACGGTCGGGACCGCGTGGTGATCGACCTGACCGGGGTGGAGTACATCAGCAGCGTGGGCCTGCGGGTGCTCATGCTCGCGTCCAAGCAGGCGAAGGCCCAGGGCTGCGCGCTGGCGGTGTGCGCGCTCCAGCCCGTGGTGCGCGAGATCTTCGAGATCAGCCGCTTCAACCTGGTCCTCCAGGTCTTCCCCTCGCTGCGGGAGGCGCTCGCCGCGCTCTCGACCGAGGCGCTCGCCGCCTTCGAGGCGGCCTGAGCCCGGCGCGATGCTCGTCCGGTTCTGGGGCACGCGCGGCTCGATCCCGGTGGCCATGACCTCCGCGGAGGTGAAGCGCAAGCTGGTGACCGCGCTGGTGGCCGCGGCCGGGCGGGGCCTCGACACCCCGGGCAAGGCGCGCGCCTTCGTCGAGTGGGAGCTCGACTTCTCGGTGTCGCACACCTTCGGCGGCAACTCGTCGTGCGTGCAGATCGAGACCGGCGGCCCCGACCACGTGCTGTGCGACCTGGGCAGCGGCGCGCGGGTGCTCGGCAACAACGTGCTGGCCACCGGGGGGCCGAGCGGTCACCGCTTCCACGTCTTCATGTCGCACCTGCACTGGGACCACATCATGGGGTTCCCGTTCTTCATGCCCGCGTACCTGCCGGGCAACCACGTCCGCATCTACGGCTGCCACGACAGCCTCGAGGAGGCGTTCCGCCGGCAGAATGCCGCGCCGTCCTTCCCGGTCGACTTCTCCCGGATGGGCGCCCGGATCGAGTTCGTCCGGCTCGAGCCCGAGCGCGACTACGACATCGCCGGGCTGCGCGTCCGGGCCAAGCGACAGCACCACGGGGGCGACTCCTACGGCTACCGCCTCGAGCACGACGGCAAGGTGGTCGTGTACTCCACCGACTCCGAGCACAAGCAGGACGATCCGGAAGAGGTGAAGGCCTTCGTGGAGTTCTTCCGCGAGGCGGACCTGGTGATCTTCGACGCCCAGTACTCGCTCGCCGACGCCATCTCGGTCAAGGAGGACTGGGGGCACTCGAGCAACGTGGTGGGGGTGGAGATGTGCCAGCTCGCGCGGGCGCAGCGCCTGTGCCTCTTCCACCACGAGCCGATCTTCGACGACGAGCGCATCGCCAGCCTGCTGGCCGAGACACGCCGGCTGGAGGAGATCACCCGCGGCGCCCACCGCGTGGAGGTCCACGCCGCCTACGACGGCCTGGAGATCGTCCTCTGAGGGGCTCGGCCTGACCGCGGACTCCGAGGGGCCGTCCCAAGCGGCGGCGGCGGACTCCTACTGGGCCGAGCGGCGCTGGGCACGCGCGCTACGCGGTGGGCGCGGCCGCCCGCTCGGCGTCCTCCTGCTCCTGCTGCTCGTGGTCGCGGTGCTCGTGCCCGAGATGCCGGGCCTGCGCCTCCTGCGGCTGGCCTCGTTCGACGCCTACCAGGCCCTCGCCCCGCGGGTGCCGCGCTCGGCACCGGTCGTCATCGTCGCGATCGACGAGGAGAGCCTCCGCCGGTACGGCCAGTGGCCGTGGCCGCGGAGCTGGCTCGGCCGCCTGGTGACCCGGGTGAGCGCGGCGCGCCCCGCCGCGATCGGGATCGACATCTTCATGCCGGAGGTCGATCGGCTCTCACCCGGGCGGATC
>DATFAJ010000561.1:0-2023 GCA_035254745.1 Candidatus Methylomirabilota bacterium
TCCCTTCGCCCAGATCTTCTTCAGCGCGTTCTCTCTCACATCACTCTCCGATAGGGTCAGGTCTTACATTCCGACATCGCAACGCGGCAAATGTCGGAATGTAAGACCTGACCCCGGCTAGATGACCTTGTCTCGGCGCAGGGTATCGATGTCGGCCGGGGAATAGCCGAGCTCGGTGAGGATCTGATCGTTGTGCTCGCCGGTGTCTGGCGCCGGGGTGCGCACCGCGCCCGGGGTGCGAGAGAGGGTGACCGGCGGGGCCTGGACGAGCAGGTCGCCGAGCGCCGGGTGCTTCACCGGCACCGCCATCTTGAGGTGGCGGATCTGCTCGTCCTCGTACACCTGCTTGACGTCGAGGATCGGGCCCGACGGCACGCCCTTGGCGTTGAGCACCTCGACCCACTCCTGGGTGGTGCGCTTGGCGAACCCCTTCTCGAGCTCGACCGCGAGCGCCTTGCGGTTCTTCGAGCGGTCCGGCGCGGTACGGAATCGCGGGTCCTCGAGCAGCGGCTCGGTGCCGAGCGCCTCGCAGAGGCGCCGGAACATGTGCTGGCCGGAGGCCGCGATGTTGAGGTGGCCGTCGGCGGTCTTGAACACCCCGGTGGGGATCGCGGTCGGGTGATCGTTGCCGGCCTGGGGCGGGATCTCGTGGCCGATGAGCCACCGCGCGGCCTGGAAGTCGAGCATGGTCACCATCGCCTGCAGCAGCGAGGTGTGCACCCACTGGCCGCGCCCCGACCGCTCGCGCTCGAGCAGCGCTACCAGGATGCCCTGGGCCAGGAAGATGCCCGCGGTGAGATCGGCCACCGGGATGCCCACCCGCACCGGGCCCTGGCCGGGCAGGCCGGTGATCGACATGAGCCCGCCCATGCCCTGCGCGATCTGGTCGTAGCCCGGCCGGTCGCGATAGGGGCCGTCCTGGCCGAAGCCGGAGATGCTGCCGTAGATCAGCCGCGGGTTGATGCGGGAGAGCGTCTCGTAGTCGATCCCGAGGCGGGTCTTGACGTCGGGCCGGAAGTTCTCCACGACGACATCCGCATTCTTCACGAGCTTGTGGATGATCTCGATTCCGCGGGGCGACTTGAGATCGAGGGTGAGCGAGCGCTTGTTGCGGTGGAGGTTCTGCGAGTCGAAGCCGCGCCGGGGAAAATCGCCCTCCACGTCCTCGCGCGCCGAGATCTGCACCACGCTCGCGCCCATGTCCGCGAGCTGGCGCACGCAGGTGGGACCCGAGCGGGCGCGGGTGAGATCGATCACGGTGTACGGCGAGAGCGGCAGCGTCATCGCGATCCTCCTGCCGGCATGATGGCCGAGCCGGTCTGCGACTGCGGGTTGCGGAGCGGCCAGCGGCCGGCGTCCACCGCGGTGAGGAAGTCGAGCAGCGCGCGGTTGAAGAGGTCCGGATCCTCCAGGTTGATGGTGTGGCCGGCCTTGGGGATGACCACGAGGCCCGACGAGCGGATCTTGCGCTTCATGAAGATGGCGGGCTCGAGGCACGGATCGTCCTCGTCGCCGGTCATGATCAGGGTCGGGACTTCCAAACGGCTCATCGCCGCCTCGAGGTCGAAGATGGACGGCCGCGACATCTGCACTCCCCGCATCGTCAGCGCGTGGCCCTTCGCGGACTGGGCGGTGAACTGATCGTAGAACTCCTGCCAGCCCTTCGGGTCCTTGTCCATGAACTGCACCCGGGTCGGGCCCTTGGTGTAGAAGGAGGCCACGCCCACCATGCCGTCGGTCTCGAAGCGCCGGGCGGTCTCGTCCACGTCCTTGCGGAAGCGCTCGCGCTCCCCGGGTACGCTGCCGTACCCCGCGCCCGCCACCGTCAGCGAGAGCGCGCGCTCGGGATGGCGCAGCCCGAAGTGCAGCACCGCGTAGCCGCCCATGGAGAGCCCGCAGACGTGCGCCTTAGGGATCTTCAGATGGTCGAGGATCGCCAGAATGTCATCGGCGGCTTGTTCCTGCGAGTAGGCCTCGGCCCGGTCGGGCACGTCGGAGGGCGGGTAGCCGCGCGCGTTGTAGG
>DATFAJ010000562.1:0-3009 GCA_035254745.1 Candidatus Methylomirabilota bacterium
TTAAACAAAAAGTTAAGCATGGAATGGCCCTTGCTACCCTGCCGGCCCATGGCAAAGACACACGGTACCTCAGCGCGGACCTTCCTGACCGGGATCGCAGTGCTCCTCGGCGGCTGCCTGGCCCTAACCGGCTCAGCTCAGGCCGAGGTCGAGACCACCCCGATCGTCGTCGCCCTGGACCACGCCAGTCTCCAGATCGAAGCCCCAGCTCCGGCGGCCTGGTCAATGGACCAGCCCCGGCACTCCGCCAAGTACTCCGACGCCGCCTGGACGGACGTCTTCGGCGAGCCGGCCGAGACCGCGATCGTCCAGCCGGCCAGCTTCTCTCCGGCCCCGAGCACGATGCGGAGCCCGGTGCTCGCGATGCTCCCGCCCGCGAAGCCGGTGGCCGCGTATCGCGTGCACGTCAACGAGCACGTCCGCTTCTTCCTCGATCGGTTCCAGACCGGCTATCGGCGGGCCATCGTGGAGGGCTGGCTCGCCCGCTCGGGACGCTATCTGCCGATGATCCTCGACGTCTTCCGCCAGAAGGGCCTGCCCGAGGACCTGGTGTTCACGGTGATGATCGAGAGCGGCTTCAACCCGGTGGCGGTCTCCCAGGCCGGGGCCAAGGGCCTCTGGCAGTTCATGGCGCCGACCGCGCGCCTGTACGGCCTGCGGGTGGACGGCTGGCTCGACGAGCGCCTCGACCCCGAGAAGTCCACGGTGGCCGCGGCCAATTACCTGCGTGACCTCTACGCCCAGTTCGGCTCGTGGGACCTGGCCCAGGCCGCCTACAATACCGGCGACGGGAAGATCCAGCAGGCGATCGACCGCACCGGCTCGCGCGACTTCTGGGCGCTCCACAAGAGCCCGCTCCTGCCCGACGAGACCAAGAACTTCGTGCCGGCCATCCACGCCGCGACGCTCATCGGCCGCCAGCCCGAGCGCTACGGCTTCAGCGTCGTGCCCGAGGATCCGATCCGCTACGAGCAGGTCACGGTGCCCAAGGGCAGCCGGCTCGTGCGGCTCGCCGCGCTGTCCGGCGTGTCGGTCCAGGATCTCGAGTCGCTGAACCCGGAGCTCCGGCAGAAGCAGACCCCGCCCGACGGCCCCTACGAGCTGAAGGTCCCGCTCGGAAGCACCGCGCTGGTGCAGGCCGCGGTGGAGATCGACGCCTCGGCGGCCCGCAAGATCGTGGCGGCGCCGCGCCCGGGGGTCCACGTGGTGCAGGCCGGCGACACGGTGTGGCGCATCGCCAAGCGGTACGGCGTCTCGGCCAAGCAGCTCGTGGCGTGGAACGGCCTCGATCGCCCGGACCGCATCTTCCCGGGCGAGCGGCTGCGGGTCAGCGCGCTCTCCAGCACGTCCTAGAATCGCGCCGCCGCCCGGTCGCCCGGGATCCACCCGGTTGACCGGGCGGCGCCGTCGTGGACAATAGCGGCCCGGAGGTCATCATGGGCCGACTCGACGGCAAGGTCATCGTGGTCACCGGCGCGAGCCGAGGCATCGGCGCCGACATCGCCCGGCTCTTCGCCGCCGAGGGCGGCCGGGTGGTCTGCGCGGCCCGCACCGTCCAGGAAGGCCAGCACCCCTTCGCCGGCTCGCTCGAGAGCACGGTCGCCGCCATCCGCGACGCGGGCGGCCAGGCCCACGCGGTGGGCGCCAACATCGCGGAGCCCGCCGAGTGCGAGCGGCTCATCCGCGAGGCGCGCGAGCACTTCGGGCCCATCGACGTGCTCGTCAACAACGCCGCGCTGACCTACTACATCCCGGTGAAGGACTATCCGGTCGGCAAGTGGCTGCGCTCGTGGGCGGTGAACTTCCAGGCCCCGTTCGTGCTGAGCCAGCTGGTCCTCGCCGACATGATCCCGCGCCGCCGCGGCGCCATCGTCAACATCTCCTCGGGCTCCGCCATCGGCCCGGGGCGCGGGCCCTATCCCGACCCCGCGGTGGGCGCCCGCGGCGGCACGTGCTACGGCGCCGAGAAGGCCGCGCTCGAGCGGTTCACCCAGGGGCTCGCGTCCGAGGTCTACCAGTACGGCGTCTCGGTCACCTCCCTCGCACCGTCGCAGGTCGTGCCCACGCCGGGCACCGTGTATCACCGGCTCGTCAGCG
The DNA here is from genome assembly GCA_035254745.1 of Candidatus Methylomirabilota bacterium. Classification (GTDB taxonomy): domain Bacteria; phylum Methylomirabilota; class Methylomirabilia; order Rokubacteriales; family CSP1-6; genus CAMLFJ01. Next base: position 2,098 of record DATFAJ010000562.1, read on the forward strand.
GCCTCGACGATCCGCGCGGCGAGCCCCCGATCCTGATGGCGCGGGCCGCGCTCCTGCTCGCCACCGAGCCGCTCGAGCGCGTGAGCGGCCGGGTGACCTACAGCCAGCAGATCCTCCGGGAGTTCGGCTGGATCGAGGCCGCCCGCGGCCGCGGCGTCGACAGCCGCGGGAGCGGCTACTCGGAGATCTAGCGGGCGCGGCGTAGCGCCGAGCGCCGACCCGGTCGGATCAGCGCGCCGGGGTGACTTGACGACGCAGGTCCCCCGGCGCAAGATGCGCGGGCGGAGGAATCGGGCTCATGCACTTCGGGATCTTTCTCGAGGAGAGGCGCCGTGGGGTCAGCGAGAGCGCCACGCTGCGCGAGACGATCGGGCTGGCCGAGGCCGCCGAGGCCGGGGGCCTCGACGGCATCTGGCTCGGCGAGATCCACTTCAACGGCTCACGCTCGATCCAGTCGGCCCCGCTCGCCTTCGCCAGCTTCCTGGCCGCGCGCACCCGCCGCCTCCGGATCGGGATCGCGGTGCAGGTCCTCCCGCTCGGCAACCCGTTGCGCATCGCGGAGGAGGCGGCCACCGTCGACCAGCTGAGCGAGGGCCGCCTCGACTTCGGCGTCGGCCGCAGCGGCTCGGCCCGCACCTACGACCTCCTGGGCATCCCGTACGGGGAGAGCCAGGCCCGGTTCCTCGAGTGCCTCGCGATCATCCGCGAGGCCTGGAAGGGCCGACCGTTCAGCTACGAGGGCCAGTTCTACCGCTTCCCCACCGTGACCGTCGCGCCCACGCCCTACCAGGTGCCGCACCCGCCGCTACGGATGGCCGCGAACTCGCCGGAGACCTTCCCCCAGGTCGCGCGGCTCGGGCTGCCGCTGTTCATCGGCCTGCGCGATCTCGACATCCCGCTGCTGCGCGGGCA
>DATFAJ010000563.1:0-5556 GCA_035254745.1 Candidatus Methylomirabilota bacterium
TGGACCAGTACACGATCAAGGTGGTGTTCAAGAAGCCGCAGCCCTACTGGGCCTCCGCCTTCACCGGCGGCGGGCTCCTGCCCCGCCACATCTTCCAGTCGGTCAAGGGCACCGGGGCGCGCGACGCCATCGGCATGATCGCCGCGGTCGGCACCGGTCCCTATCGCCTCACCGAGTTCCGTCCCGGCGACCTGATCCGCGCCGAGCTCAACCGGAGCTACCACGTGCCCCACCGCCCGTTCTTCGACCGCCTCGACATCAAGTGCGGCGGCGACGCGGTGGGAGCGGCCCGCGCGGTGCTGCAGACCGGGGAGTACGACTTCGCGTACTACGTGTTGCTCGAGGAGGAGGTGCTGCGCCGCATCGAGCAGGGCGGCAAGGGCCGGGTGATGGCGATCCCGAGCAGCGGGGTGAGCTTCATCCAGTGCAACCAGACCGACCCGTGGCGCGAGGTGGACGGCGAGCGCTCGAGCCTGAAGGCCCCGCACCCGCTCCTCACCGACCAGTCGGTGCGCACCGCGCTGAGCCTGGTGGTGGACCGCACCTCCATCCAGGAGCACCTCATCGGCCGCTCCGGACAGATCACGGCCAACTTCCTCAACGCCCCGGACCGCTTCCGCTCCCACAACAGCACGTGGGAGTTCAACATCGACAAGGCGAACGACACGCTGGAGCAGGCCGGCTACCTCCGCGGCCCCGACGGCGTCCGGTCGAAGGACGGCCGGCGCCTCCGCCTGCTCTTCCAGGCCGCGGCCAACTCGACGGTGCAGAAGATCCAGACGGTGGTCAAGCAGGGCGCGGGTCGCGCCGGCATCGAGATGGAGGTGAAGGCGATCCCGGCCTCGGTGTTCTTCGCCTCCGACGTGAGCAACGTGGACACCAACGTCCGCTTCCACGCCGACCTGCAAACCTACACCGTGTTCACCGGCCTCGATCCCCAGCTCTTCATGGCCCAGTTCGTCTCCTGGGAGATCCCGAGCAAGGAGAACGGGTGGACCGGGCGCAACATCCCCCGCTGGCGCAACGCGCAGTTCGATCGACTCTGGAAGAAGGCCGACGGCGAGATGGACCCGGTCAAGCGGGCCGCACTCTTCATCAAGATGAACGACCTGGTCGTCCAGAGCGCGGTGGTGATCCCGGTCACGTGGCGCAACGTGGTCCACGCCGCCGCCAACAGCCTGGCCGGGGTGGAGCCCAACTCGTGGGACTCCATCTTCGGACGCATCGCCTACTGGTACCGGCTCGGGTAGCCTTCACCACCTCTCACCCTGCCCTCTCCCCTGAAGGGAGAGGGGGAGTGGTTAGAGGTCCTTCACCTCCGCGGTCTGGCCGGTGGTGGCGCTGCGGGTGACCGCGTCGGTGAACTCCATGTAGCGGACGCCGTCCTCGAACGTGGTGCGCGCGATCTTCTCGCGGCCCCGGATGGCGTTGACGAACTCCTCCTCCACCCGCCAGCCGATCCGGGTCCGGGGCGGCACCGGGATCTCGCGCAGCGCGGACTCGCCGCGACGGCCGCCGGTGAGGCGGAGCGCGTCGGCCTCGAGCCGCAGGGTGCCCTGGCTGCCGAAGATCCAGACCTCGGATGCGGGGGCCAGCCCGGTCACCGAGCTGAAGCGCAGGTGGCCCACCGCCCCGCCGCGGAGCTGGGCGAGGATGTCCACGTGGTCGGGCACGCGCACCTCGTGGGAGGCGCCGGCCGCGTCGCGGCGGTGGGGCACCGCGACCTTGGTCATCGCGGTCACCCGCTGCGCCGGACCGAGCCAGCGCATCATCGCCTCGTACCAGATCCCCATGTTGAGGATGTTGTGGCCGCTCAGCTCGATGTCCTGCCGCCAGTGCATCGGCGCGTCCGGCTCCACGAAGCGGCCACCCGAGGCCTGCAGCTCGACGGCCAGCACGTCGCCGACGAAGCCCTCGCCGAGCAGGGTCTGGATGGTCGCGTCGACCTCGAGGGTGTGGGGTGCGGGCACGAGCTGGGCGACGAGGTGCGGCGCCTTGCGGGAGGCCTCGAGCATGCGCCGGCCCTCGGCCGCGTTCATGGCCATGCGCGCCTCGCAGAGCACGTGCTTACCGCGCTCCAGCGCGGCGGTGGTCATCGCGCAGTGCATATAGGGCCAGGTGCCGATGCACACCGCGTCGATGTCGGGCGCGTCGACGATCTCCCGCCAGTCCGCGTGCACCCGACCGATGCCGAACTCGCGCGCCACCCGGTCGCCCGACTCCTTCGAGCGGTTCGCGACCGCCACCAGCTCCACCCCGGGCTGAGCCTTGAGCTTGGGCAGGTGATGCTTGCGGGTGTTGGCGCCGGCGCCCACGAACCCGACGCGGATCGTCTTGTCGCTCATGTCTTGTCTCCGGCCTGCTGGACGCAGGCGTCGAGGAGCTCGAGGGCCGCCCGGGTGAAGGCCCACATGTTGGCCTCGCGGTCGCTCCGCCCGGTCTCGAGCGTGCGGGCCGCCTCCACCGCGCCCACCACCGCGAAGCAGGAATGCCCGGCCGCGTCGCCGTAGCGGTTGCCGGTGGGGCCGGCCGCGCCGGTCTCGGCCAGGGCCCAGGTGGTGCCGAGCCGCTCGCGCACCGTGCGGGCCATCAGGCGCGCGGCCGCCTCGGTGCTCGAGCGAATGCCGCGCATCGCGTCGTCCGGCACCTGGAGCAGGCCGCGGCGCGCGGCCTGGGTATAGATGACGCCGCCGCCCATGAAGTACGCGGAGGCACCGGGGATCGAGAGCAGCGCGGCCGAGATCAAGCCGCCGGTCGACGATTCGGAGATGGCCACCGTCTCGCGGCGCGCGACCAGGCGCGCGGCGACCGAGGCCGCAAGAGACGCTAGCAGGTCGGGCACGGCCGGGAGAATAGCATGGGGCGGAAGACGTCGCTCATGTGGGAGCTAGTGGTAGCCCAGCCGCGACGGAAGCGCAACCGCGTTTTCTCCGTGGTAGACTCGGCGCGCCGATGACGCCGCTGTCGGTCTACCTGCCCTTCAACATCGACTGCCTGCGTGGCGAGTTCGCTCCCGCGAAGCGGGGCGGCGGGCCGCCGGCCGGGGTCGGACGCTGGCTCGTGGTCCAGGACCAGAAGCTCCTGGTGGCCCGCGACGGCGACGGCTTCCGGCTCCCGACCGGGGAAGGCCCGGACGCGCCGCCGCGGGGGCTCGACGGGCTGGGGCCGCGGCACTGGCTCGGCACGTGGGCCGGCGCCCCGTGCTGGGTGGCCGCGCGGCCCAAGGACGCTCCGGTGCCCGACGGGCTCTCCGCGGAGACGCTCGTGCCGATGCAGGGCACGCGCCTGCCCGACGAGCTGCTCACGGTGGGCGGCATGGCCATGCAGCTGCTGTACTGGGAATCGACGAGCGGGCACTGCCCGCGGTGCGGCGCGCCCACCGGCCGGCTGGAGGGCGAGTGGGGCAAGCGCTGCGGGGCCTGCCGCTACGAGCACTACCCGCATCTCCACCCCGCGGTCATCGTGCTGGTGCGCGACGGCGACCGGGTGCTGCTGGCGCGCAAGGCCATCTGGGCGCCGGGCCGCTACGCACTGGTGGCCGGCTTCGTCGACAACGGGGAATCGCTCGAGGGCTGCGTGGCGCGCGAGGTGAAGGAGGAGGTCGGCGTCGACGTCAAGGACATCCAGTACGTCGGCAGCCAGAACTGGCCGTTCCCGAGCCAGATCATGATCGGCTTCGTCGCGAGCTACGCGGGCGGCGAGATCACGATCGACCGCGAGGAGCTCGAGGACGCGCGCTGGTTCCCCCACGACGCGATGCCGGTCGGACCCGCGCGGCACTCCATCGCGGGCTGGATCATCCGGAACTTCGCCGCGAATGCCGACCGAAATGTCGGAATGTAAGACCTGACCCCGCCGGGTCGAACCGAGGAGCTCATGCGAGACGAGCAGGCCATCGAGACCGAAGCGACCGAGCTGCTGCGCACCCTGATCCGCAACCGCTGCGTCAACGACGGCACCGCGGCGTCCGGCCAGGAGACGCGGAGCGTGTCGGCGCTCGAGGCGTACTTCAACGGCGCGGGCGTGGCCTGCGAGCGCTACACCTCGGAGCCCGGGCGCGAGAGCCTCATCGCGCGCATCGAGGGCTCGGACCCGAAGGCCCCGCGGCTGCTCCTGATGGGTCACACCGACGTGGTGCCGGTGAGCCCGGAGGGCTGGCAGCGCGATCCCTTCGGTGGCGAGCTGGTCGACGGAGTGGTGTGGGGGCGCGGCGCCATCGACATGCTGAACCTCACCACCACGATGGCGGTGGCGACTCGGCGCCTCGCCCGGGACGGCTTTCGCCCGCGCGGCACCCTCATCTACCTGGCGGTCGCGGACGAGGAGGCGGGCGGCAACCTGGGCGCGGGCTACCTGGTGGACCGGCGACCCGAGATGGTGAAAGCGGACTACGTCGTCACCGAGAGCGGCGGCGTGCCCATCCCTACCCGCGACGGGCACGTCCTGGGCGTCACCGTCGGCGAGAAGGGCGCCAACTGGCGCCGGCTGACGGTGGCGGGCACCCCGGGCCACGGCTCGCGGCCCTTCCGCACCGACAACGCGCTCGTCACCGCGGCGGAGGTCGTGCGGCGCATCGCGGCGTACCAGCCGACGGCGCGCATCCTCGACGTGTGGCGCGAGTACGTGAAGGCGATGGACCTCGGCCCCGAGCTGACCCAGGGGCTCTCCGATCCCGCGCGGGTGCTGGACACGGTGCGGGGCATGGACAACCTGGCCCTCGCCCGCGAGGCGCACGCCTGCACCCACACCACCTTCTCGCCCAACGTCATCCACGGGGGCGTGAAGACCAACGTGATCCCGGATCGCATCGAGATCGACGTGGACATCCGCGCGCTGCCCGGCGTGACCACCGAGGACGTGGACGCGATGGTGATCGAGGCGCTCGGCGATCTCGCGCCGCGGGTGACCATCAAGCAGGGTCGCGGCCAGCAGGGCTCGCTGAGCAGCCACGACACCCCACTCATCGCCGCGATGGAGCGGGTGACCTCGCGCCTGATGCCGCGCACCCGGGTCGTGCCCAAGATGACCACCGGGGGGACCGACGCCAAGTTCTGGCGCTGGCAGGGCGTCCCCGCCTACGGCTTCGGGCTGCAGTCGCTCCGCATCCCCTACACCGAGTATCCCCTCATGTTCCACGGCCACAACGAGCGCGTGGACACCGAGAGCCTCAAGCTCTCCACCATGATGTGGGAGGCCCTCGCCCGCGAATTCCTCGCCTAGGCCCGCGGCCATCTCCGGCTGAGAGTACGCGCGCGGCGGGCGGGTCCTGTCGTCGGGGTGGCCCGGCCCGCGCGGCTCCGTCACCCCGCTCTCGAACCAGCCGCATCCAACGCCCTAGGGTTCGCCTCTTTGCTGTCAATACGCGATGAGACAACAGCGGCGGATCCGCTCCTTCCACGGCTCGCTGGATTCCGTAGGTCCGGGACGGTGATCGGGTGGGTGGCCGGGGGCTGCGCCCGGGCGGACGAGCGGAGTGGGACCCCCGAGTCCGGTCCGCCGCTCGTGAGAGCGGCGATTCCGGCGAGTGGGTGACGGAGCCGCGCGGGCCGGGCCACC
>DATFAJ010000564.1:0-3701 GCA_035254745.1 Candidatus Methylomirabilota bacterium
GCTCCCGCTCGCGGCCGCGTCCGGCCACGGCGAGGTGCACGGCCTGGGCGACGGGCTCCGCATCTGGTACGGGGTGGACTTCCTGCAGGCCAACGCGCTCCTCTCGACCAAGCCGGTCGCGGCGGACGTCGCGCGGGCGCGCGTGTTCAAGCGCGCGCTGAGCCTCATCCTGGCCGCGCGGCGGCCGTACTACTACCTGGTGGAGAACCCGCGCGCCCTCGAGGAGTTCACCGACGGCTACCTGCGGGTGCTGGCCCGCGCGGGCGTGATCGACACCCGCCTGCGCGACGCCGCGCTCGCGGAGCGCCTCGAGCTGCGGCGCGGGAGCACCGCCGCCCCGATCGCGTTCGTCGAGCGCAAGGGCGCCAACCTGGTCCGGACCCGGCTCACCGCGATGCTGGGCGTGCCCGCCCTCTACGACCTCGATCGGCTCGACCTCACCGCGCGCAGCACCCTCGACGCGCCGGCTCAGGACGCGGTGACGCGGCTCCTGGGGTCGCTGCGCGATCCGGCCACCGTCGAGCGCCTCGGCCTCGTGGGCGAGAAGCTCCTGGGCGGGGGCGATCCCACCCACGTGCTCTACAGCGTCACGGTCTACGAGCGGGGCGAGGGGCTCAACCGCGTCCGCATCCAGACCGACAACCTCGACCAGCCGCTCGACATCAACGGCGGGGCGCGGATCGACCTCGGGTCGACCGCCAAGCTCCGCACGCTGATCTCGTACCTCGAGGCGATCGCGGCGCTGCACGACCGCTACGCGCGGCTCGAGCCGGCCGCGCTGGCCAAGGTCTCCGCCCACCCCCGCGACCGGCTCGGCGAGTGGGCGGTGGCCTATCTCGCGAGCGCGCGCGGCACGGACCGGACGCTGCAGGCGATGCTCGAGGCGTCCCTCGAGCGGCGCTACTCCGCGAGCCCGTCCGAGGCCTTCTTCACCGGCGGCGGCCTGCACACCTTCGGCAACTTCGATCGCGCGGACGACGCGAAGATCCTGACGATCCGCGAGGCCTTCCAGAACTCGGTGAACCTGGTCTTCATCCGTCTGATGCGCGACATGGTCATCCACCACCTGTACGGCTCCTCCGGGTCGCTCGCCCTCGTGCTGGAGAACCCGGGCGACCCGCGGCGCGACGCCTACCTGAGCCGCTTCGCCGACCGCGAGGGCAGCGAGTTCGTCCGCCGCTTCTACCGCAAGTACCAGGGCCTCCCGGTGGAGGAGGCGCTCGAGCTGGTGCTGAGCGCGGCGCATCCCACCCCGCACGCCCTCGCCATCGCGCTACGGTCGGTCTATCCCGAGGCGAGCCCCGAGGTCTTTCGCGATCTCCTCGCCTCCCGGGTGCCCGGGCGCGCGCTCTCCGATCGCGCGATCCCCGAGCTCTACGAGCAGGCAGCGCCCGAGGGCATGCCCCTGGTCGACCGTGGCTACGTGGCCGGCGTGCATCCACTCGAGCTGTGGGTGGCCGGGTACCTCCGGCGGCACCCCGGGGCGGGCATGGGCCAGGTGGTGCGCGCGAGCAGCGCCGAGCGTCAGGCGGTCTACAGCTGGCTCTTCTTCACCCGGCACCGGAACGCCCAGGACCACCGGATCGCGAGCCTCCTCGAGCTGGAGGCGTTCCTCGATCTGCACCGGAGCTGGGAGCGGCTCGGCTACCCGTTCGCCTCGCTGACGCCGTCGCTGGCCACCGCCATCGGCAGCTCCGGCGACCGGCCGGCCGCGCTGGCCGACCTGATGGGCATCATCATCAACAACGGGGTGCGCCAGCCCACCGTGCTGCTCGACGGGCTCGACTTCGCCGCCGGCACGCCCTACGAGACGCGCGTGGGGCGCGCCGAGATCCCGCCGACCCAGGTGATCGCGCCCGAGGTGGCCGCGGTCGTCCGCGGCGCCCTCACCCAGGTGGTGGACGTCGGCACCGCGCGGGGGCTCAAGCCCGCGCTGACGGGGCCGGGCGGCCCCCACGTGGCCGGGGGCAAGACCGGCACCGGTGATCACCGCTACTTCGTCTACGGCAAGAACGGCTCGGTGGTCGAGTCGCGGGTGGTGAGCCGGGCCGCCACGTTCGTGTTCATGCTCGACGATCGCTACTTCGGGGTGGTGACCGCCTACGTGCCGGGCCCGGAGGCGGCGCGCTTCCACTTCACGAGCGCGCTGCCGGTGCGCATCGCGGGGTTGCTGATGCCCGCCCTCGACCGGCTCGCCGCCCCGCCCTCCCCCGGCCGCGTGAACACCGCCGCGCGCTGATCCACCCCGCGCGGTTCCCGGGCGGCGGGCCTAGAAGACGTCGTCCCGCTCGCCGAACTCGAACTGGTAGGTGGTCTCGTCGAGCTCGGGCCCGGTGACGAGGCCCTTGCCGGCGAGCAGATCCTCGAAGGTGCGAAGCCAGATCTCGTAGTAGACGAACGGCCCCGGGCCGGCCTCCGCCTCGGCGATCCGGGCGATGAGGGCCCGGCGGAACTCCTCCCACTCGAAGAGCCCGCGCTCGTGCAGGGCCACCGCCATGCCGAAGACCCGGCCCTGCCACGGCTCCTCGAACACGAGCTCGCCGTTCTTCCGCGGCAGGGCGGCCTGGCCCTCCATCACCGCGACCACCCGGTCCACCGAGAGGGCCCGGCCGTCGGCGGTGACCCCGGAGTCGGGCGTGGCGCAGGCGTGCGCGCGCCGCGCCGGCCAGAGCCGCGCGTCGTCCACCGGCTGGCCGTCGGGCCGCGGCTGCCAGGTCGAGGCGGTGAAGTGATAGGGGGCGAGCGCGGGCGGCGGGGGCAGGCAGGCGTCGGCCTCCAGCATCCGCTCCACGTGGTCGTAGAGCGCGAGCGCCTGCGCCTCGGAGTCGATCGAGTGGAACCACTGGGTGTGGCCGTCGAAGAGCAGGAGCACCACGTTGGCGAGCGCGCAGGGGCCGAGGCAGCCGCCGATGGTGAGGTGGATCACGTTGCGGAGGCGGCGCCGCTCCCACTCGCGGTGGAAGGTCTCGGTCGGCACCGCCGCGAAGCCGTCCTCGGTGCGGCCGCAGCAGCAGCCGGTGGCGCACACGAAGAGCTGCCCGCGAAAGCGCGCCACGTTGACGCGACGGCCGTCGCGGCGCACCACGATGTTGCGTCGCCGCTCGTACACCGACGGCCGCCTCAGCGGGCGACGGGCGCGGGCGGCCGCACCTCGGCCACTCCGATCAGCGCGTCGCGCGTGATCCACGGGATCAGCTCCGCCTCGCCGAGGCCGGCGGCGGCGGCCGGCCGCTGCGGCAGCACCATGTAGCGCATCTCCGCGCTCGAGTCCCACACCCGGATGCCGCGCCGCGGGTCCACCACGAGCCCCCTCTCGCCCAGCAGCGCGCGCGGCTCGCTCACCGCGCGCGAGCGGTAGGCCGGCATCTTGTACCAGGTGGGCGGCAGCCCGAGCACCGGCCACGGGTAGCAGGAGCAGAGCGTGCACACCACGAGGTTGTGGACCGCGTCGGTGTTCTCGACCACCATGAGCATCGCGTAGTCGAGGTCGAAGCGCGCGAGCGCGGCGCGGGGGTCGCCGAGCAGGAGGCGCTTGTAGTCGGGGTCGGTCCAGGCCCGCGCCACCGCGCGGGCGCCCACCATCGGGCCGGTGTCCGACTCGTAGCGCTGGATCACCCGGTCGACCGCGTCGGGGGCCAGGATGCCCTTCTCGAGCAGCAGCGACTCGAGCGCCCGCACCCGGGAGACCACGTAGGGATCGA
>DATFAJ010000565.1:0-17145 GCA_035254745.1 Candidatus Methylomirabilota bacterium
GGGACTCGACCCATGCGAGGTCGTCCTGCTGGAGGCCCCGTGCCTCGGCGTCCTTGGGATGGATGAAGACGAGCGCCTCCGGCACCGCGCTGTGGAGCGCCGGCACCCGGCGCGTCATGCTGCCCGAGTGCCAGTGCTCGAGCACGCGGCCGGTGCAGAGCCAGAGATCGAAGACCGCGTCGGGACTCTCGGGCGGAGCCGCGTACGGCCGATAGAAGATCTTGGCCTTGCCGGCGAGCGAGATCGGCTCGGGCTTCGTGACCCGGTCCAGGTCGCCCGCGGGCAGGGCCTTCATGGCGTCTCCGTAGAAGTCGATGCCGCTGCCCTTGCGCGCGTAGGGGTCGTACTGCTCGTTGAAGCGCCAGGGAGTCTCCTTGCCGTTGACCACCGGCCAGCGCAGGCCGCGCGTGTCCTCGCGGAAGTAGACGTCGAAGGGCGCCAGGTCGTGGCCGTGGCCGCGCCCGAAGCGCGCGTAGTCCTCGAAGAGGGCCTTCTCCGGGAACCAGTCGATGCCGGCGTGGGTCACGGTGTGGTTGTCGTGCCCCCGCGCCACCGGGTCGGGCCACTTGAACTGCCGGTTCTCCGGGGTCGCGAAGAGGACGTCGTACAGCGTCTGGGCGCGCCGGTAGCCCATCCGCTCGGCCTCGGGAAGCACGTCCGGCAGGGCGCCGTCGGCGAAGCCGGCGGCCTTGAGGCCGGGCACCGGCTGGCGGCCCCAGACCTCGGCGAGCGTGAAGCGCTTCGAGAACTCCATCATCTGCCACACGTCGCTGCGCGCGTCGCCCGGCGGAGCCACCTGCTCGCGCCACAGCTGGGTGCGCCGCTCCGAGTTGCCGTAGCCGCCCCACTTCTCGAAGATCATGGCCGACGGGAGGATGAGGTCGGCGACCTTGCACGAGAGCGTCGGGTAGGCGTCGGAGACGACGATGAAGGCGTCCTTCTCGCGCGCGGCGTGGACCCAGTGGTTGGCGTTGGCGGTGGACTGGAAGGGATTGGTGACTTGCACCCACAGCCACTTCACCTTCCCGTCCTCGAGGTCCCGCATCATCTCGGTGATGTGGCTGCCCACCTTGGGGTTGAGGGTGTTCGCGGGCAGCTTCCAGAGCTTCTCGGCGGCGGCGCGGTGCGCCGGGTTGTCGACGACCCAGTCGGCCGGCAGCCGGTGCGCGAACGTCCCGACCTCGCGCGCGGTGCCGCAGGCCGACGGCTGCCCGGTGAGCGAGAACGCGCCGTTGCCCGGCTTCGCCTGCTTGCCGGTGAGCAGGTGGACCATGTACGCCTGCTCGTTCACCCACGTGCCGCGCGTGTGCTGGTTGAAGCCCATGGTCCAGTAGGAGACCACCTTGCGGCTGGGGCTCGCGTACTGGTCGGCGAGCGCCGCGAGCTTGGCCTTGTAGGCCTCGAGCGGCTCGTCGCGGTCGCCGCGGGAGAGCTCGGCCACGAAGTCGAGGGTGTAGGGCTCGAGCGCCTTCTTGAAGTCCTCGAACGAGATGAGCCAGTGGGCTCCCGCCCGCGCGGCGGCCTCCTGCCGGCGCTCGTGGCGGGCCGAGGGGTCGAGCCGCCGCGCGATCGCCTCCTCGCGGGTCAGCACCACCACCCGCTCGCGTTCCTGGGTGTCCTGCTCCGGCGGATAGGCGAAGGCGCTCGTGTCGCGCATGCCGTAGCCGATGTCCATGGGGCCGGCGGCGAAGACGCAGTGCCGCTCGACGAAGGCCTGGTCGACCGCGTTGCGGGCCACGATCTCACGCGCGATGTAGTTCAGGATGGCGAGGTCGGTGTTCGGCTTGAAGACGATCTCGACGTCGGCCCCGTCCGACGACCGGTTCGCGTACACGGTGAGGTTGAAGACGCGATATTCGGGCGCGCGCAGGCGCCGGTCGATGATGCGGGCCCAGAGCATGGGGTGCATCTCGGCCATGTTGGCGCCCCACAGCACCACCGAGTCGGTCAGCTCGATGTCGTCGTAGCAGCCGGCGGGCTCGTCGATGCCGAAGGTCTGCATGAAGCCGGCCACCGCCGACGCCATGCAGTGCCGCGCGTTGGGGTCCAGGTTGTTGGATCGCCAGCCGGCCTTGGCGAGCTTCACCGCCGCGTAGCCTTCCGGGATGGTGTACTGGCCCGAGCCCATGATCGCGACCCCGGTCGGCCCCAGCTCGCGGTGGGCGCGCTTCCACTCTCGCTCCATCACGTCGAACGCCTCCGTCCAGCTCACGGGCACGAAGTCGCCCTTCTTGTCGAAGCGTCCGTTCTTCATGCGGAGCAGCGGCCGGGTGAGGCGGTCGGACCCGTACTGGATCAGCGGCAGGGCGTAGCCCTTGACGCACAGGAGGCCGCGGTTCACCGGGCTCGCCGGATCGCCCTTGACCGCGACGACGCGCCCGCCGGTCGTCGCGATCTGGATGCCGCAGCCCACCCCGCAGAAGCGGCAGACCCCGCGATCCCAGCGCCAGTCCTTCGGCTCCTCGGCCCCGAAGGCCCGCAGCGGAGCGCCGGTCGCGCCCACCGCCGCGGTGGTGAACCCGGCCTTGAGAAGCTGTCGGCGTGTCGGCGTCCAGGTCATGCGCCCTCCTGTCCGGGCCCGGAAGTGGTCGACGGGATCACAAGCGACACTAGCACGAAGGCTCCTTGGGCATGACGATCCACAGTACGAGGTAGCAGAGGATGCCGGGGAACGCGACGGACACGATCGAGACGACCACGTAGAGCACGCGTACCACCGTGGGGTCCCAGCCGAGCCACTCGGCGATGCCCCCGCACACCCCCGCGATCATCTTGTGCCTGCGCGATCGGAGGAGGGGCATCGGATGGGAGCGGATGGCGGGGCCCTCGGCGCCGCTCAGCCGCGACGCGGCAGGCTCTGGCCCTTGACCGGGTTTGCGATCGCCTCTTCCAGGGTCTTCGCGGGACGCCACTCGGCGGCCGGCCGGACGGCACCCTCGGTGCCGACCTGGTCGATGTTCCAGTAGATCTCGAGGTTGTTGCCGTCGGGGTCCCGGAACTCGATGGCGATCTGGCAGCCGGCGCGGCGCCGGCCCTCGAAGTGGATCGGGACCGCCCGCTCGGCGAGCCACTCGCGGGCCCGGAAGACCTCGTCGAGCGAGCCCACCTCGAAGGCGAAGTGGTTGAGGCTGCCGCGCTCGCTCTTCGGGGCGACCCCGACGAGGGCGACGCCGTGGTGGTCGGTGTTGACCCGGAGGAAGACCATGCCGCCGGGCACCATGGTGTCGGGGTAGCGGTCGCTCACCTCGAGGCCGAGGATGCCGGTGTAGAAGGCCACCGCGCGCTCGAGGTCCGTCACGTTCAGCACGACGTGGCCGATCTTGCGGAGCTGGAATTGCATCGCGCGTCAGTATACCGCGGGAGCCGGGCCGCGCAGCGGGGCGCGGGGGACCGGGATCGGCGCCCCGCTCTCCCAGAGCGCGGCGAGGAGGCGGCGCCGCTCCCGGTCGAGCCGGCCGAGGGCTTCCACCGCCGAGGGCGCCTCGGCGGCGCAGCCCGGGAGCTCCGGGTGCTCGGCGCGCCGGATCCACGCCCCGTCGCGCTCGACGGTCTCCAGGACGAGCAGGTAGGGCACCGCCTCGTAGTAGCCGAGGCCGGGTCGCGGCTCGCGCTCGGCGCTCACACGAAGGGGATCCAGGCGATCGGCACGCCCGCGTCGGACTGCCGCGCCTTCTCGGTGGCCGCGATCCAGCTCGCGCCCTCCGGCAGCAGGGCGGAGGCTGGCCGCACCCGGCAGAGCGTCGGATCGTCGACGTTCGGGGGCACCGCGTGCTGATCGCGCAGGGTCCGGGCCGCGTCGATCAGGCGACGCCGGACGTGGATCACCATGGCGTCGGTCGTGCCCAGGTGCTCCTGGGTCCGGTCGTAGATCGGCCCCATGGTCTCGGTCATCGCGCGGTCCTGCAGGTTGACCAGGAACGGGATGCCGATGGTGAGCTCCTTCTGCAGCTCGTAGTCGACCAGGTAGTCGTTGTGGAGGTTCGCCCGGGTGTAGAAGCGCCGGTAGGGGTCGCCGTCCGCCTCGACGTAGCCGCCCCACGTCGCGAACGGATCGCGCACCTGTCGCCGCTCCTCCTCGGTGACCGGCCGATCGAGTCGCGCGCGCATCACGAACTGGAGGTTGTGGTGGTCGTCGAGGGGGACCCACGCGCGGGCGGACACGATGTGGGGGTCACTGGCCGCGATCATCGAGTAGAAGGGGAGGATGAACTGGGTGATGCGGTGCCAGTAGAGCCCGTCGGTGTCCGCCCGGCGGCGGGCCGAGTAGCACGCCCCGTAGTCGGTCGGCAGGATCTCGAGGCGCGGCCGCTTGTCGCGGTGATAGGTCCCGCGCTGCTTGGTGTCGGGGCTGCGCTTGGCGTGGACGAAGTCGATGTGCGAGGAGTCGATGTCGCCCTCCAGGGCCTGCACCCAGTTGCACTCCTCCAGCATCATGAGCGGCGGATAGACGTGGTCCGCCGGCAGGGTGTTGATCTCGAAGGCGGGCAGGGCCGGGGGCGTCTCGCGGGGCCCCGGGTAGGTCCAGATCACGCCGTTGACGTCGCGGCACGGATAGGCGCGGGCGCGGATCCGGTCCTTGAAGGTGCTCTCCTCCGGCTCGTTGGGCATGTCCACGCAGCGCCCGGCCACGTCGAACTTCCAGCCGTGGTACGAGCAGCGCAGGCCGCACTCCTCGTTGCGGCCGAAGAAGAGCGAGGCGCCGCGATGCGGGCAGTTGGCCGCGATCAGCCCCACGTCGCCCCGGGAGTCGCGGAACGCGATCAGGTCCTCGCCCAGCAGGCGCACCTTCTTCGGCGGGCCGTCGGGCGCGGGCAGCTCGCTCGAGGGCAGGCAGGGCATCCAGTAGTGGCGGAGCAGGTCGCCCATCGGGGTGCCGCGGCCGACCCGGCACAGGAGCTCGTTGTCCTCTCTCGAGAGCATCGGGGGTCCTCCTCTCAGCGCCAGACCGCGAACGCCATGCCGACGCCGGATCCCGCCTCGGACCGGTACGAGGGCACGTAGTCCACGAGCTGCATGTCCAGGTGCTCGAGCGCGCCCCCGGCGGCCAGCCAGTTCCGGATCTCGGAGCTGCCGGACTCGAGCTGGGACGCGGGCAGCGCCGCGATGCCGTCGGCGTCCTTCTTGGCGAGCAGGGTGAGGACGTGGCGATCCAGCGCCTCGTCGACGAAGAAGTGGCTGAGCCCGCCGGAGGCGACGATGCCGACGCGCCCGGCCGGGAGCCACGCCTCGATCGCCGCGCGCAGGGCCCGCCCGAGCCGATAGCACCGTCCGGGGGTCGGCTGGTTCGGGGGGAAGTAGGTGTTCAGCATCACCGGCACGATCGGGACGATGCGGTCGCCCATGAGGCGCTGGTGGACGAAGCCCCAGGCATGCCCGAAGGGGGCGTGGCGCGGCTGCACACGTACGTGGGCCACGTCGAACTCGTGCTCGCGGGTCAGGGTCTCGACGAGGTGCCGGCCGAGGGCCGCGTCGACCGGGAAGGCGCGGTTGGTGCCGTCTCCGTAGTAGCCCCAGTAGGAGAGCCGGCGGAGGGGCAGCAGGCCCTCGCGCGGCGGCGGCAGGCTCTCCACCGAGTCTCCCCAGTAGATGCAGAGCGCGGGCTGGCTGTCCGCGCTGAACCACTCGCCCTGATCGTCGCCGATCACCACGAGCACGTCGGGCGCCGCGGCCGCGAGCACGGCGGCCAGCTGCCGGATGGCGGCCTGGGTGGCCTCGTACCGCGCACGGGTCACGTCCTCGCGCAGCTCGCGGGCGACCCGGGACGCGTTCCGCCGGGCCATGGCCTCGAACTCCGGGAGGCGCGCGCGGTCGAGGTCGGCGAGCCCGGCGAACGCCTCGTGAGGCGTGCTCAACATCGGGCTGTGCGAGCTGCCGATACCGAGGGTCACGGTCGCCATGCGATCTCGACCGCCCGCATTGTAGCAGAGGGCCCGCGCCGGGTGCGGGACGGCGAGCGAAGCCGGCCGAACGGGGGTAGAGATGCAATGTGGGGACCGGGGCCGTGGATGGGACCGATGGGAGGCTTCTGGTGGATCTTCCCGGTGATCGGACTGCTGGTCTGCCTGTTCTTCCTGATCGCCATGACTCGGATGATGGGTCGGGGTGGCCCGTTCGCGTGCATGGGACCGCGTCACCACGACGCCGACGAGACGGCGAAGCTGCGCCGCGAGGTCGAGGAGCTGCGGGCAGAGGTCAGGAAGCAGGCGGCACGCTGACCGGTGGTCTGGCTGCCTAGGCGCGCTCGAAGTAGCGGCGGCGGGCCGGCACCGACCGCCATTCGAGGCGCGGCCACCAGAGGCCGGTGAGGTGTCCCCCGTAGACGCAGCCCGTGTCCAGGCCCTTGCACAGCTCGAGGTCGACCTTCCCACGCTGCGCCCAGTGGCCAAAGATCACGGTCTCGGGCCCGCGCCAGAAATCGAACCAGGGCCGGCCGTCCACCGTCCGGAGCTCGGTGAGCTCCTCGCGGGTGCATTGCTCCGGGCGCTTGCCCGGCGCGATGCCGGCGTGCACCAGGATGTAGCCGTCGCCGCGGATGAAGAGCGGCCGGGACTGGATCCACGCCAGCCACTCGTCGAGCTCGGCGCCGAGCTGGGCCCGGACCTCGTCGAGGGTCGCGCTGCGGCGCTCCTCGAGGAGCGCGACCTCGTGGTTGCCGAGGACGGTCAGGGCGTCCAGGTCGCGCGCCAGCCGGAGGACCCCGGCGCTGTCGGGGCCGCGGTTGACGAGGTCGCCGCAGAGGGCCAGGCGGTGCCGGCGATGGTCGAAGCCCGCGACCCGAAGCAGGTCGCGGAGCTCCGCGACGCAGCCCTGGACGTCGCCGACGAACAGGATGTCGTCCATGACCTGCGGGGGCGGCGCGCGTCGATAACGCGGTGGTGACTATGCCGGCAGCTTGTAGAGACGCGCGCAGTTGTCCCAGAGGATCTTGGCCTTGGTCTTGTCGCCCACGCCCTCGAGGCGGACGAACTCCTCGATGGCGACCGGGAACAGGCCGTCGGAGTGCGGGTAGTCGGTGGAGACGACGATGTTGTCGTCGCCGATGGCCTCCACGACCTGGCGCAGGGGCTTCTCGTCCGCGTCGGTGGCGATGTAGCACTGGCGGAAGAAGTACTGGCTCGGGAGCTGCGAGATCTGCACCTCCGAGCCGGGGCCGAACTTCTCCCAGGCCTCGTCGAGCCGCCAGAGGTACCAGGGCAGCCAGCCGCAGGTCCCCTCGAGGAACGCGCACCGCAGGCCCGGATGGCGCTCCAGCACCCCGCCCGCGGCCATGCTGCCGAAGGCCATCATGAGCTCGATCGGATTGCGGCCCGCCACGCCGATCACGCGGCCGTTCGGGGTGTCGACGTAGCGCCGGGCGATGTCGTCGCGCAGGGAGGACTGGCCGGTCGGGTGGAAGCCGACCGGCACCCCGAGCTCCTCGATCGCGGTCCACAGGGGCTCCATCTCCGGGTCGTGGACGTGGCGGCCGCGGACCGGGTTCGGGGTGCCGATCACCGCGACCGCGCCCAGCTCCCGCACCGCGCGCCGCGCCTCCGCCACCGCGGACGGCACGTCGTGGAAGGCGAGCTGGGCGGCGAATTTCAGGCGATTGGGGTCCCGGGCGCAGAAATCGCGCGTCCAGTTGTTGTGGGCCCGGGCCAGCGCGGCGGCCACCTGCGGATCGAGGTCGTCGTGCATGAGCACCTGGCGGCCGCGGGTGCCGTAGATGACCGCGACGTCGATGCCCTCGATGTCCATCGCCTCGAGATGCGTGGCCGCGTCGTAGCCGCGCGCGTGCGCGACCGCGTAGTGGGGGTGGCGGGCGAAGGCCCGCTCCTGCAGGCTCCGGCCGACCACCGCGGTGCGGGGGCGCTTGGAGAACTCGGCGATCTCGACGTCGCCGATCCGGATGACCGGCTGGTTCGGCGCGCGGTCGGTGCTGCGGAGGAACTGGGGCGCGAACTTCTTGAACGGCTCTTCGAGATACTCGGCCCAGAGGCCGTCCGGCTCCATGGTGTGCAGGTCGCTGTCGAGGACCCGGAACCCGTTCTTCATCGCGACCTCCTTGGAGTCGTCCGGCCCTACCGGGCCGGGCCGTACGCGCGTGCCAGGTACTCGGTGATGGTCCGGGCGTCGGCCTCGCTCACCGGAGCGCCGAACACCTTGATCATCTTGGTGACCACGCCCTCCCACTGCTTGGCGTCGCCCCGGGGCTGCATGACGATGTAGTCCGTCGAGTGGCAGAACTGGCACTGGGTCTGCGTCACGTCGCGGCCGGGTGCCGGCGTCAGGTGTCCGTACGCGTGATCGGGCGGAAGGGTGATCCGCTTCTCCTGAGCCTGCGCGGTGGCTGCCAGGAGGGCGAGGAGCAGGCCCGCGAGGGATGCCTTCACGGCCGCCTAGTCGACCTGCAGATCGACGTGCTCGATCACGTTGCGGAGGTAACCCGCGGGGTTCCAGAGCGGGGCCGCGCCCTGCGACTCGCCGATCGCGTTGAAGGCGCGGACCATCAACCGCTGATTGCCCGCGCGCGGTGGTGTCCAGGTCGCCGCCCACTCGCGGAAGGAATAGCGGCCGAGGTCCGGGCCGAGCTGGGTCCGGTACCAGGTGGCGCCGCCGTCGGCGGACAGCTGCACCTCGGTGATTCCCGTGCCGCCGTCGAACGCGATGCCCTTGACCGGGACCGGCTGCCCCAGCGGTAGCCGTGCGCCGGTCGCCGGGGTGGCGATGAAGGAGCGGACCGTCATCCGGTTGATCGGGACGGTGCGCGCCGGCGCGGTGCCCGGCTCGACGCAGCCGCACGCGGTGTCGGGGATGCGGTACGCCGGCTTCATCCAGAACTTCTCGAAGACCGAGTCGACGACCTCGATCTCGGAGAGGTTCTTGACCCAGTACGTGGCATACCAGCCCGGCACGACGAGGCGGGCCGGGAAGCCGTTGAGCATCGGCAGGGGCTGGCCGTTCATCTGGTAGGCGACGATGACGTCGGGGTCCTCGGTGATGCGCGCGAGGTCGAGGCTCTTCACGAAGTCGGGGACGGTCGGGAACGCGGGCTTGTCGAGGCCATCGAAGGTCGCCTGGACCGCGCCCTGCCGGACGCCGGCCATGGCGAGGACGTCGCGCAGGCGCGCGCCGACCCATTCCGCATTGCCCATGGCCCCGTCGCCCCACTGGCCTCCCAGGACGCGGGGGGCGAAGCGACCGCGGCTGTTGCCCGAGCACTGGTTCACCGCCACGACCCGGGCGGGCGGGAACTTGGTCTTGAGATCGTCCATGCTGAGCTCGAGGGGATGGTCCACGCGGCCGTGCACCTTGAGCCGCCACGTCGCCAGGTCCACGCTCGTCGGTACGGGGAAGATGTGGTAGCGGACGAAGAAGGCCTCGTTGGGGGTGATGGCCCGGTCGAAGTAGGCCATCGGGGTCTCGAGCTGGGGCGGACGCGCGGTCAGCAGGATGAGGTCCGTCTTCTCCGGGTAGCGGACGAGAGGCCGGCCGGCGAGGATCGGATCGTCGGCGGCTCCGACCGGGCGCGCGAGGGCGCCGGAGCCGGCCAGCAGCAGGGCGCCGGCTCGACCGGCGGCGGTGAGAAAGCGACGTCGGTCCATGCCGTGCACTTACGCCCTCGCCGTCCCGCTGTCAAGGCAGAGTTGACCGGCTCCTGGCCCTCTGGCACCCTACACGCGATGAGCTCGATCGGGCGCGCCGTCGTGGTGGGTCTCGTGGTGGGCTGGCTCGCCGGCTGCAGCACCGCGCCGCCGACCGCCGGCGACCGCACCGCGATGCTCGAGCAGGCCACCGCCAGCATGAAGGACATGGACCGCGAGGACCCGGGGGTGGAGGCGTTCGCCCGGAAGGGATACGGCTACGCGCTGTTCCCCGAGGTCGCCAAGGGAGGGCTGGTGTTCGGCGGCGCCTACGGTCGCGGCGTCGTGTACGAGCAGGGGCAGGTCGCCGGGTACGCCGACCTCACGCAGGGCTCGTTCGGGCTACAGGCCGGGGGCCAGAGCTACGCCGAGCTGATCGTGTTCGAGGACAAGGCGGCCCTCGACCGTTTCAAGTCCGGGCCGATCGATTTCGCGGCCGATGCCACCGCGGTCATCCTCACGACCGGAGCGGCCGCGAACGCTCGGTTCGTCGACGGGGTCGCGGTCATCGTGCGGCCGCTGGCCGGTGCGATGGCGGAGGCCTCGGTGGGAGCGCAGCAGTTCAAGTTCATCCCGAAGTGATCCGGTGGCGATGAAGGACGTCGCGGCCTTCCTGCGCGCCAATCCGGTGTTCGCCGGCATCCCCTCGCGCGAGATCGACGCGGTCGCGGCCCTCGTCACCGAGGAGTCGCATCGCGCCCGCGGCTACGTCTTCATGGAGGGCGACGCCCCGCGCTGGTTCTACCTCGTGCGATCCGGCCACGTGAAGATCATCCGGCAGTCGAAGGCCGGCAAGGACGTGGTGCTCGAGTTGCTGGGCGCCGGCGAGGTGTTCGGCGGAGTGGCGGTGATCGAGAAGCGTCCCTATCCCGCGTCCGCGCAGGCGACCGAGCCGACGGTGGTGCTCAAGATCCCGGCGGACCCGGTGATCGCCCTGGCCGATCGACACCCGGGCTTCATCAAGGAGATGGCGCTGATGATCGGCCGGCGGCTCCGCGCCGCTCACGATTCCGTCAAGTCGCTCGCGGTGGATCCGGTGGAGGCGCGCCTGGCCGGGACCCTGTGTCGCCTGGCGGAGCGCGAGGGGACCCGGGGGAAGGACGGCGTGAGGCTGCCCTTCCACCTGACGCGGCAGAGCCTGGCCGACATGAGCGGCACCACCGTCGAGACGACGATCCGGGTCGTGAGTCGCTGGCTCAAGGACGGCCTGCTCGCCGACGAGGGCGGGCGCTTCGTGGTCGGCGACCTCGAGGACCTCCGCGCGCTGGCCGAAGGCCCCGCCGAGTAGACGGGAGGTCTTCTATGACGCCGGTCATAGCCGTCCGGGCCGGCGCCGCCGTAGCCTGAGCCCAGGAGGGTTCATCGACATGGCTCACGCATGCGCCTGCCGGCACGGCTCGTCCGGGGACTGCGACGGCTCCCTCGCGCCGATCCGCTCCGAGGAGACGGTGGGGGAGATCGCCCGGCGCGTTCCCGGCGCGCTCGAGATCATGAAGGAGATGGGGATCAACCACTGCTGCGGTGCCGGGCTCACCCTCGCCGCGGCGGCGGCATCGGTGGGGATGCCGGTGGCCACCGTGCTGGCCGCGCTGACCGCGGGGCGGAAGGCGCCGGCGTGAGCGCGCGCGAGGCGCCGATGGCGCCGCGCCTCGCGACGGTGCCGGAATCGCACCGGGTGCATCTCGACGTGCGGGAGGGCCTGCGCCGGGGCGAGGAGCCGTTCGCGCGCATCATGGCCGCGGTCAAGGCCCTCGCCCCCGACCACGTCCTGGTGCTCCGCGCTCCGTTCGAGCCGGTGCCGCTCTACGACGTCCTCGGCAAGCGGGGGTTCGCCCACTGGACGGAGCGTCACGCCCCCGACGACTGGTCGGTGTGGTTCTACCGCGAGGTCGGGCGGCGCACCGTGCTCGACGTGCGCGCGCTCGAGCCGCCGGAGCCGATGGTGCGCGTGCTCGAGGCGGCCGAGCGGCTCGGCCCCGATGACGAGCTGGAGGTGCGGCACGAGCGTCGCCCGGTGTTCCTCTATCCCCAGCTCGACGAGCGCGGCTTCGTTCACGAGACCGACGAGCCCGAGCCGGGAGTGGTGCGCATCCGCGTCCGCCGGCGTTGAGCCCGACCATGGCCTCGCCGCCGGCCGCGCGAAGCGGTCCGTCCCCGCTGGTGCCGCTGGCCTACCTGACGTGCGCCGCGAGCGCCTTCCTGGCCGCGGCCCTCGGGATCGGATGGCTCGCGCCGGATCTGGCGAGCCACTACTATCAGCCGCGGGTGCTGGCCCTCACGCACACCGTGACCCTCGGCTGGATCACGCTCGCGATCATGGGCGCCAGCTACCAGCTGATCCCGATCGTGCTGGAGCGTCCGGTCTGGAGCGAGCGCCTGGCGCGCTGGCAGCTCGGCGTCCTCGCGGTCGCGGTCCTGGGCATGATCGCCCACTTCTATCTCGGCACCTGGCCGGAGCTGGCCGCGGCCGCGGGCCTGCTGGCCGTCGGCATCGGCCTGTACCTGCTCAACGTCGGGCTCAGCCTGCGCGGATTCACCCGGTGGACGTTCACCGCGCGGATGGCGATGCTCGGGTACGGCGGGCTGGCGCTGACCATGCTCTTCGGCCTGGCCCTGGCGACCAACCGGGTGCGTCCGTTCCTTCCGGGCGAGTTCTTCCCGACCCTGCACGCCCACGTGCACCTCGCGCTCCTGGGTTGGGTCACGCCGATGATCTTCGGCGTGACCGCACGGGTGTACCCGATGTTCCTCCTCGCGCCGATGCCGGGCCGCTGGCCCTGCCGTCTGCAGCTCTGGGGTCTCGCCGTCGGCTTGCCGTCGGTCGAGCTGGGGCTCGTGGGAGTTCGTGGGCTGCTCGTGCCCGGCGCGCTGGCCGTGGCGGTCGCGGCGGGGAGCCACGCCTGGTGGGTGCTGGCGGCGGTCCGGGGGCGGAAGCGGCCCGGGCTCGACTGGGGGCTTCGCTTCGCGCTCACCGCGACGGGGTTCCTGCTGCCCGCCGCGATGCTCGGCGGGTCGCTGGCCGCCGATCTCCTGTCTAGACCTCGCGTGGCGGTGGCCTACGCGGTCATCGTGCTCGGCGGCTGGGTGTCGCTGACCATCGCCGGCATGATGCTGAAGATCGTGCCGTTCCTCGTGTGGCATCGCGCGTTCGCCCCCCGCGCCGGCCGCGAGCGCGTCCCGACCCTGGCCAACCTTTCGTGGCCGTGGGTCGAGGGCACCGCGTACGCGCTCCTCACCGGCGGCGTCGCGCTGCTGGCCGTGGCCGCGCTCGTCGGTGAGGTGACGGCCATCCGCGTGGCTGCCGCGGTGCTGGCGCTCGGAGCCCTCGCCTTCTCGCTCGTGCTGGTGCGGATCCTCGGGCATCTCTCCCCGAGGTTCCAGAAGACACCGGCCGCCCTCGTCGCATGACCGTCAGCCGGGAGCGGGTCACCGAGGCGCTGCGCGAGGTCTTCGATCCCGAGCTCGGCCTGTCGGTGGTCGACCTGGGGCTGATCTACCGGGTCGAGATCGACGACGACCGCGTGCGGATCGAGATGACGCTGACCACCCAGGGGTGCCCGCTCCACGACTCCATGACCGAGTGGGTCCGGCAGGCCGTCGGGAGGGTTCCCGGGGTGGTGGACGTCGCGGTGGCCCTCACCTTCGAGCCTCCCTGGACACCGGACCGGATGGGGCAGGCGGCCCGCTTCTAGCCCCTGCGTGGCCGCGCGATGGGCGGCAGCGCGCCGGCCCGCAACGTGCAGACGACGCTGATCCCGGCGGGCGGTGCCGCCATCGTGGAGCTCAAGACGGCGGTGCCGGGGCGGTTCCTGCTGGTGGACCACAGCATCGTGCGGGCGATGCAGAAGGAGACGATCGTGCCCGGCACCCACCGGACCGGCGGACACTAGGACGCCGGCACGAGTCCCGGGCCCTCTCCCGCGCGGTACGGGAGAGGGTCCGCGGACACCCGAGTGAAGTGGGAGTCGACCGGGCCTGGCCGGGCTTCCTCCGAACGCGGTATGCTGCCGGCGTGAGCCGACTGCCCGGGCCCATCCACGACGTCGAGCACCACACCGTCGACCGCGCGACCACACGTCCGGTCGTCTCCGGCACCCAGGGCGTCGTCGCCGCCGGGCATCCGCTGGTGGCGATGGCGGGCATGCGGATGCTCGTCGGCGGCGGCAACGCCTTCGACGCGGCGGTGGCGGCGGGCTTCGCCGCCGCGGTCGTGGAGCCCACCGCGTCCTACACGCTGATGGGCGAGTGCGTCGCGCTCGTCCACGACGCGCGGCGCGGGCGCACCCTGGCGCTGAGCGGGCAGGGCACGGCGCCGGCGCTGGCCACGATCGGATTCTTCGCCGGGCGCGGCCTCGATCGCATCCCGACCGGTCCGGGATCCGACGCCCATCTGTCGTTCACGGTGCCGGGCGCGGTCGACGGCTACCTCACGCTGCTGGAGACGCTGGGGACCAAGACCGTGCCCGAGGTCCTCGGGCCCGCCGTCGACTACGCCCGGCGCGGCTTCCCGATGTACGAGTACATGCACCGGATGCTCGACATGCCGGCGACGCGCGCGCAGTTCGCGATCTATCCGCCGGGCGGCGACCCGGTGTTCTACCCGGGGGGTCGGGTGCCGCCGGTGGGCGCACTGTTCGTGCAGCCGGCGCTGGCCGGCACGCTGGAGCGGCTCGTCGCGGCCGGGGCGGGCGCCCCCGATCGTGCGGCGGGCATCGAGGCCGCGCGGCGGCGCTTCTACGCGGGCGACATCGCGGCGGCCATCGGCGCGTTCTCCGAGCGCCTGGGCGGTCTGCTGCGCGCGAGCGATTTGACCGGCTACCGGGCCGCTCTGGAGCCACCGGTCGGGATCACGTTCGCGGGCCGGCAGATCCTCGCGCAGTCGGCGTGGACCCAGGGGCCGGTGCTGCTGCAGGCCCTCGGGATGCTCGCCGGCTTCGACCTGCGCGCGCTGGGTCACAACTCGCCGCGCTACATCCACGTGGTGACCGAGGCCCTCAAGCTGGCGTTCGCCGACCGTGAGCGTCACTACGGCGATTCCGCCGCGGTGCCGCTGGCCGGCCTGCTGGCCCCCGGGTATCTGCGGGAGCGGGCGGCGCTCATCCACCTCGAGCGCGCGGCGACGGCGGCGCCGCCGCCCGGCGATCCGAGCGGCCGCGGGGTTTCCGCGGGTACGCCTCCTGTGGTTCGGGCGGCGGACCCGGCACCGGCTGACGGCACGACCCACATCGCGGCGATCGATCGCGACGGCAACATGATCTGTCTCACCCCGAGCGGCGGCGTCTTCCGGAAGTCGGCCTTCGCCCCGGAGCTCGGGTGCACGCTCAGCACGCGCAGCGAGATGTTCGTGCTCGAGGACGGCCATCCGAACGCGCTGGCGCCGGGCAAGCGGCCGCGAACGACGCTGGTGAGCTACATGATCGTGGAGGACGGGGTGCCCACGACGACGATCGGCTGCCCGGGCGGTGACGATCAGGCCCAGGCCGATCTACAGCTCGTGCTGAACCTGCTGGTGTTCGGGATGAACCCCCAGCAGGCGGTCGAGGCTCCGCGCTTCTCGACCCAGACGCTGGTGAACTCGTTCTACCCGCGCGTCTACCGCCCCGGCCAGCTCAACGTGGAGGCCGGCATCCCACCGGCCACGCGCGGCGCGCTCTCCGCGCTCGGGCACACGGTGAGCGAGAGCGGGGCGTGCGGGGTCGGGGCCATCGTCACCCGGCGCGATCCCGGGACCGGGGTGATCTCGTCCGGGGCCGATCCGCGGCGCCCGACGTACGCGGTCTCGTGGTGAAGACCGGGTAGAGGAGTTCCCGGGCATCAGGTCGGGAGAGGTGACCTGGGGCGGCCGCTCCACAAGTGGGGCTGCGGCGCCGCCGGGGCCCGAGCCCAACCGCAAATCGGCCCGCCGAACCCACCGATATTCCGTTGTTTGTCGTGAAGGTCCCGTGGCACTCGACTTGCCTCTGAAGGGTTGCAGTGATGCATCGGGAGGAGGACGTGATGAAGAGGCTGATGGTCGTGTTGCTCGGAACGCTGGTCCTGCTCGCCGGAATGGTCGCGCCGAGCGACGCCTGGGGGCACGGCGTCGGCTGGTGGGCCCCGGGGCTCTTCCTGGGCGGCCTGGCTCTGGGGACGGCTCTCGCGTACCCGTACTACACGTATCCCTATCCGTACCCCTATCCGTACCCGTATACGTACGCGTATCCGGCGCCGCTCTACGAGGCGCCTCGCGCGCAGCCGCCACTGGTCCAGCGCGACGTCTGCTATGCGGAGGGTTGCTATCACCTGTACGGCGACGGCGTGACCCAGGCGTGGCAGTGGGTCTGGACGCCCGCCGCGCCGCCGGCCCGCTAGCGCGGGCGCGGCGGCTTCGCCCAGAGGCGAAACCCGCCGACGAACGCGTTGGCGTTGTCACCGGCCCGGCAGCCGTCCGGTAGCTCCTTCAGCTTCCTGACGTTGCCTCCCCCGAGCACGACGTCGTCGGGCTCGAGGGCCGCGACGAAGCCGGCGACCACGTCGGCCACGTGGCGGCGCCACTTCTTCTTTCCCCGCTTGTCCAGGCCGCGCTGCCCGACGTAGTCCTCGTAAGTGCCCTTCTTGTAGGGCAGGTGACCGAGCTCCATCGGCTCGACGACCCCATCGGCGATGAGCGCCGAGCCGAGCCCGGTGCCGAGCCCGAGGAAGAGCATCTTGCCGCCCTTGTAGCCGCCCAGGGCCTGCATCGCCGCGTCGTTGATGATCCGCACGGGCCGCCCGAACGCGGCGCGATAGTCGAAGCGGACCCATCCCCGTCCCAGGTTGTGCGGCTCCGCCACCGGTCGGCCGTGCAGGACGGGGCCCGGGTAACCGATCGAGACCACGTCGTACTTCCATCCGCGGGCGAGCTTCTCGACCCCGGCGACCATTTGCCGAGGCGTCATGGTGGGGCCCGAGACGAACTTCCGGGGCTCGCGCCGCCCGGTGGCGAGGATCTTCACGTGCGAGCCGCCGACGTCGACGACCAGGATCCTGCCGACGTGCCCCTCGCGCCCCATCGTCGAGCGATGCTGGAGATTCGGGTGCCGGCTGTCAAGGGCCTTGTTGCGCGGGGCATTGGGCTATCCTGTGGCAATGCAGATCCAGACGATCCCGGCCCGGCGCGGCGCGGCCGCGCTGGTGGCGAAGGGCCAGCGCGTCAAGGTGATCAACACACACGGTGCGCAGGTGGTGGACACCTGGGCGTTCAGCGCGGGCGACGTGAGCGAGTGGATGTCGATGGAGTGCAGCCGCGCCTGGTTCCTGAAGCTCCGCGCCGCCCTCGGCGACACGTTCCTCACCAACCAGCGTCGGCCGATCCTGACCCTGGTGGAGGACACCTCGGGGGGGGCCCACGACACTCTCATGGCCGCCTGCGACGCTCCGCGCTATCGCCTGCTCGGGGTCGAGGGCCATCACGACAACTGCCGCGACAACCTCCACGCCGCGCTCGCCGCCCTCGGCATCAAGGTTCCGGCCACCCCGTCGCCCCTGAACCTCTTCATGAACA